>JBKPFI010000041.1:0-4541 GCA_046728775.1 Actinomycetota bacterium
CGGCATCGCCTGCGTGTACTCGCCGCACACCACCTGCTGCGTCCGCGTGAACGAGTTCGAGAGCGGGTTCCTGGAGGACTTCGCCAACATGCTCAAGCGCCTCGTCCCGAGCGAGACCTACTACGCCCACGACGACTGGGATCGGCGCACCGAGAACATCTGCCCCGAGGACATGGACTTCGGCAACGGCCACTCGCACTGCATGGCGATGCTGCTCGGAACCGCGGGCGAGTCGATCCCGGTGCGAGACGGGGAGCTCTGCCTCGGCACGTGGCAGCGCGTGCTGTTCCTGGAGCTCGACCGCGAGCGAGACCGCCGCTGGATCGTCCAGGTCGTCGGCACGTAGCTCGGCGCGGCGGCGAGTGATCGTCGTCGTCCCTTACGACCCGGATTGGCCGCGTCGCTTCGACGTCGAGCGTGAGTTCCTCGAACACGTCCTCGCTCCATGGCTCGAAGGCGGCGTGCACCACATCGGCGCGACATCGGTACCAGCGCTCGCGGCAAAGCCGATCATCGACATGATGGCCGGAGTTCGCGACCTTGCCGAAGCCCGGGCAGCCTTCGGGCCGCTCCGCGCCTACTCCTACGTGTATACGCCGCACCGGCCGCGCATCGCGCACCATTTTTCGAAGCCGTCCGCTCGGCTTTCCGAGGTGACACACGGGCTTCATCTGACCGAGCCGGGAAGCGATCTCTGGAACGAGCGGCTCGCCTTCCGCGACGCCCTTCGAGCCGATGCTGCCTTGGTCGCGGACTACGGAGCGCTGAAGCGACGGCTGGCACGCGAGCACGCAGACGATGTCGCTGCGTACACGCTCGGCAAGCGGGCCTTCGTCGCGCGCGTCCTGGCGAGTGCTGGTGTCTCCTTCGGTCGCCGCTAGCCGTCGGCGGGTGTGAGCGCAGCCACGAGCTGCTCCTGGAGCCAGGAGAGATAGCCGTAGACCGCGAGCCCATGGGCGCGTGGGTCGTCGGGCCGCAAGACTCCCAGCAGCGTGTCCTCCTGCACGTCGAGGCGCGTGCCCAGTACCAGGCGGAGGTCGTTCAGCGCCCGCAGCCACGCCTCGCCCTCTTCGGCGGTCAGCCGCTTCTGTTCGGCTGTACGGGCCAGGATCTCAAGCGCCTCGCGGCGACCGGCCAGCAGCTCGCCGCCCATCAGGTCGCGGTACGCCCGCTCATCGGCGTCGTCCTCGTAGGCCGGGGGGAAGAGCCGCCGCAGTGAAGGATCGCCGCTCGGCTCGCCGTCGAGCAGCGACCTAAGCTCTCCCGCGAGTGTCACGAGCAGCCTCCGCTCGTCACGCGAGAGCCGCAACGACACGCCGCCGTCGGACGTTCGTTCGAGCACCCTAGGAGGGCTTGGTAGTCCGGCCCGTGAACCGGCGGCGATAAATCCAGCGCGAAAGCCACAACGCGGCCCCCGCGAGCAGGATGATGATCGCGATCGAGGTCCAGAACACGACGCCACGGCCCTCTCCGGCGGCAATGGACACCACCACCACGAACACGCTGTAGGCGGCGAACAAGATCAGCGCGATCATCGACACCCGCCAGCGGGACGCCTTCATGCTCGTCAGTGTAGGCCGCGGGATCGCGCGCTAGTCCTGCCGCATCGTGGCCCAGAGCCCATGCGCGTGCAGCCGCGCCACGTCGTACTCCGCCTTTTCGCGCGTGCCGCTCGAGACGACGGCCTTGCCCTCGTTGTGCACCTGCAGCATCAGCTGCGTCGCCTTCGCCCGGCTGTAGCCGAAGAGCTTCTGGAAGACGAGCGTCACGTAGGACATCAGGTTGATCGGGTCGTTCCAGACGATCACGATCCACGGCCGGTCGTGCTCGATCTCGTCGGCGCCGCGCGGCTGCTCGACCTCGACCTCGGCCGGCGCCACCGTGGTCGACATCACACAGCCTCCTGAGGCGCCGCTTGCGGTGCCGTCCTCAGTACGTGCGGGCTTCGCCCGGACGTCCGTCTGAAATGACCTGTCATTCGCGTGGGTGGTTCATCCCGCGGTACGAACCGAACCGCCGTCGAGCTCGAAGACGAAGAAGTCGTGGCCGAGGACCGGCGCGGCGACGTTGTACACCGGAACGTCGCCGACCGAGCCCTCGAAGGCGCCGACGTGCGCGTGGCCGTGGAGGACGACGTTAGGGCGATGATCGAGGATCGGCGCGGCGAGGCGGTCGGTGCCCAGGAACGGCCAGATCCCGCGCGGCTCGCCGCCGAGGGTCGTCGCCGTGGGCGAGTAGTGGAGCAGCGCGATGCGGTAGTCGCAGCCCTCGATCGCCTCCAGCCCGGCGGCCAGCGCGTCCACCTCGGCGGAGGTCTCGGCGTAGACCTGGCGCAGCAGCGGCTCGCCGAAGTCGGGCAGCTGCGAGTCCGGGAAACCACCGACGAACCCTTTCGCGCCGGCGATGCCGAGACTGGCGCCGTCCACCTCCTGCACCGCGGAGGCGCGATCGACCATCCGCACTCCGGCGTCGACGAGCGCCGCGACGATCTCGTCGGCCTGGTTGCAGTGCCAGTCGTGGTTCCCGAGCACCGCGAAGACCGGCGCCTCGACCGAACGGCAGATCTCCGCGAGCAGCTGTCCCTGGTCGAGCTCGCCATAGGTGGTCAGGTCGCCGGCGAGCAGGATCGCGTCGACGTCGCCCTCGATGCGGCGAAAGGCAAGCTCCACCTCCGCCCGGTTCTCATCGTCGCAGTGCACGTCGCCGGCCGCGGCGACGCGGATCGGCCTCGGCATGGCGCGGATTCAACCGATTGACGCATGGCCATGCCGGGTACGACCGCGCCGTGTCCGAGACGCCTTCGAGCTTCGACGAGCTGCTGGAGACGCTCAAACTGGCGGCGGCCGCACTGCGCGAGGCCGACGTTCGTTTCGTGCTGGGCGGCGGCCTGGCGATCTGGGCGCGCGGCGGGCCCGAGACGGAGCATGACGTCGACCTCTTCGTCAAGCCCGAGGACGCCGAGCGGGCGCTGCAGGCGCTCGAGTCCGCCGGCTTCCGCACCGAGGACCCGCCCGAAGGCTGGCTCTACAAGGCCTGGTTCGGCGACGTGCTGGTCGACCTCATCTTCTTGCCGACCGGGCTCACGGTCGACGACGAGTGGCTCGACCGCGCGGAAGAGCTCGAGGTGCACGCGATCCGGATGCCGGTGATGCGGGCGGACGACGTCCTCATCGCGAAGCTGCTCGTGATCCGCGAGCACGAGGTCGATTACGACCACGTGCTGGAGATCGCGCGCACGGTGCGCGAGCAGATCGACTGGGACGAGGTGCGCAGGCGCACGGGCGACTCGCCCTACGCGAAGGCGTTCTTCACGCTCGTCGACGAGCTGGGGGTGAGCGCTTAGTGCCCCTTCAGGTAATGCTGCTGAGCTTCTGGGTCGCGAGCACCAAGCCAGGGGCCGCACTCGTCCGCGGCCAAGGCTGGGTGCCTTGGCAAGGGCGAGTGTGGTTCCTGGCCCAGCGTGATCGCGGACCAGAAGCCGGTGTGGATTGCGTGGAGGGGCACTAATGCGAGTTGTCGTCGTCGGAGCGACCGGCAACGTCGGCACCAGCCTGCTGGAGGCGCTGGCGCAGGAGCCGCACGTGGAATCCGTGCTCGGCGTCGCGCGCCGCCTTCCCGAGCTCGAGCTGCCCAGGGTCGAGTGGGCCCGGGCCGATGTCGCGCGCGACGACCTCCTCCCCCACTTCCGCGGCGCCGACTGCGTTGTCCACCTCGGCTGGCAGATCCAGCCCTCGCATGCCGTCGGGCAGATGTGGCTCACGAACGTGCACGGCTCGGGCCGCGTCTTCCTCGCAGCTGCGGAGGCCCGCGTACCGGCGCTCGTGTACGCCTCCTCGGTCGGCGCCTACTCGCCGGGGCCGAAGGACCGGTTCGTCGACGAGAGCTGGCCCACCGGCGGCGTGCCCACGAGCTTCTACTCGCGCCACAAGGCGGAGGTGGAGCGGATGCTCGACCATCTCGAGCGCGACCGGCCCGAGACGCGGGTGGTGCGCCTCCGGCCCGGACTGATCTTCAAGCGCGAGGCGGCCAGCGGGATCCGGCGGCTGTTCGCTGGGCCGTTGCTGCCGAGCCCGCTGCTCCACCCGCGGCTGATCCCGTTCGTGCCGGACCTGCCGCGGCTCCACTTCCAGGGCGTGCACTCGCGCGACGTCGCCGACGCGTATCGGCTGGCGATCGTGAGCGACGCCCGCGGCGCCTTCAACGTGGCGGCGGAGCCGGTCCTCGACCCGACGGAGCTTGCCCGGATCTTCGGCGCGCGGCGCCTGCGTGTCCCGGAAGCGGCCGCCCGCGCGGCCACGGCCCTCTCCTGGCGCCTGCACCTCCAGCCGACGCCGCCCGGCTGGCTCGACCTGGCGCTCGCCGTGCCCCTGCTCGACGTCTCGCGCGCCCGCGACGAGCTCGGCTGGGAACCGCGGCACGGTGCCGACGAGGCGCTGCTCGAGCTGCTCGAGGGGCTGCGGGAGGGCGCGGGCGCGCCGACGCCGCCGCTCGACCCGTCGTCCGGCGGGCCCGCGCGGGTGCGCGAGCTCGCGGGCGGGGTC
>JBKPFI010000331.1:0-1884 GCA_046728775.1 Actinomycetota bacterium
GAGGCAAAGCGTCCTACTTCTGGTCGACGTTCGCTGTCTTTGCGCGCTGGCGGACGTCAGAAATCACGGTCACAGTCGGCACCGAGTCGCGCCGCGCAAAGATGCACGACGTCGTCGTCGCAAACGGCCGCTACTTCGGCGGCGGGATGATGATCTGCCCGGAGGCGGAGCCGGACGATGCGCTCTTCGACGTCCTGCTGATCGGCGACCTAACGAAGCGCGACCTCCTGCTCACGTTGCCGAAGACCTATCGCGGCAGGCACCTCCCGCACCCGAAGGCGACAGTGAGGCGAGGTGCGAACGTGGAGGTCGAGACGTCCGAACCGCTGCCGATCCAGCTCGACGGCGAGCAGCCGGGGACGACGCCGGTGCGCTTCGAGGTCGTGCCGCGGGCGCTGCGGCTACGGACTCCCTAAGCGGCCGGCGGCGGCGGCTTCGCCTGCGTCTTTCGCGTGCTCGCCGATCTCTGCGTGCCGCTGGAGGAGCGCGACCTCGACGTGCCGGAACGCGAGCCCTTCGAGAGCTCGTCGACCTTGCGCTCGAGCGCATCGACGCGCCGCTCGAGCGCGTCGAGCCCGCGCAGACGCCGCTGGAGCTCGTCGGCACGCTCCTTGACCTGGTTCGTCGTCTCGACCAGCCGCTGTGCGCCCGGGAGATCGGTGATCCGCCCGATCACGTCTTCGCCCTTGTCGGCCAGACGGCTGATGATGTCCTGTCGCTGCTGAGCCATCGGGTCCTTTCGTCGCGTCCGAGAGAGTAATACCCGACGGCCCGGACCTCCTACCCTACTTAGCTCGCTCAGTGCCGGATCAACACCGGTGTCCCGGCCGGGGCGGCGGCCCACAGGCGGCGGAGCACGGCGTTGCGGACGCGGATGCACCCGTTCGAGACCGCGCGGCCGATCGCCCACGGCTCATTGGTGCCGTGGATGGCGATCGGGCCGCCCTGGGTCCAACCAGTGAGCACGGTCGAGTACGCGGAGATGCCGATCGCACCCGGCCCGAACGGTCCCGCCGGATCCTGCGGGATCAGCCGCTGGTTGACGTAGTAGCGGCCGATCGGGGTCGGCGTCGCAGACGAACCTACCGCGACGGTCGTGCGCAGCACGCGCCTGCCGGAGCGGAACAGCGTCAGCTTCCGCGCCGAGACGTCGATGAGTACGCGGGAGCGGACGCGGCCGGTGTGGACGGCAGCGGCGGCGACGTAGCCGGTGACGCCGTTCGGCCTGATCGGGAGCTGGACGCGGTACCAGCGCGGGCTGCAATCCGGCGCACGGCGCGCGGCGAGCACGCGGAAGACGGTCGGGAAGCCGTTCTGGTTGCGGCGACCGAAGCTGGCGAACGGCCGCGAGCCGGGCCGGCGGTAGGCGCGCGCGTGGGAGCGGACGACAGCCGCAACGCTCACGCTCGGGCTGCCGACCGGCCGCAGGCCCGACGCGCAACGCGGGGCATCGCTCGGCGGCCTCCGGCTCTGGGCCTCACGGGCATCGCTCGGCGGCCTCTGGCTCTGGGCCTCACGGGCGGTCGCAGCGCAGCCGGCGAGGATAGCGGCGAGCGGAAGCGACAGCAGCAGCCCGAGGCGCCGGTGTCTCACGGCCACGAGACTACCCACCTGCTGGCCCACGGCGCTCGCTTGCGACGCCGACCAATCAGGTCGTGCCGGCTTTTGCCGGCGCGCCCGTCTTAACCGAATCGGAACAATCTTGTCACCCGTTTGGGCGTCGTATCTTCCGAGAGCGTCGCTACGCTCGAACCGAGACATGACCCAGCTCTTCGCGAATCGCAAGCCACTCCACCAGCACACGTGGGTGAGGACGTACGTGCTGCATCAGCGGCTCGGCATCCCCTACGAGATCGAGCGCACCGTCTGCTCGGAGTGCAGGCA
>JBKPFI010000130.1:0-3640 GCA_046728775.1 Actinomycetota bacterium
GGCCTGCGAAACCACGCCGACAAGGCGATCGTCCTCGGCGGTCACGGCCAAACGCCTGACCTGGTTCTGCGCCATAACCTGGAGCGCGTCCGAGAGATCAACGTCGGGACTCACGGTGAGGAGCTCACGCGAGGAGACCTCGGACGCCGGCATCCCGCGCGGATCTTTGCCCTTGGCGATGGCGCGTACGACGATGTCGCGATCTGTGACGATTCCCACAAGCCGATCGCCTTCGACGAGCGGAACCGCTCCCACATCTTCGCTTTCCATCACCTCGGCGACCTCGTTCAAAGGCGTCTGAGGCGTCACGGCACGCGGTCTCTGCGTCATGACATCTGCAACTTTGGTGCCCATCTCGCTCCTTTCGGAGTTTCTTGAGTGGTTTCCGGCACCGCCACCATCAAAACCGAGGTCCGGTGCGCCGTCGGCGGATACGCGATCCCCGGTCAAACGCGGCTAGCTCAGGCCAGCGCGCTGGATCGAGTCTGGCCGTTCCTGGTTCTCAGGCAGTCGCGAGAAGCCAGCTGGCTGGCCGTCGGTCGAACGGCTCCACACCGGCTTGCCCAGAGGTTCACGAATGTAGCGTGGGGTCAGCGCGGTGACGACCTAGCCCGCGTAGGTGTTCGGATGACCAGCGGGCCGACGAGGCAGGCCTTATGCGGCGCGTTGTCCGACGGCCTCGATGTTATGCCCGTCGGGGCCGATCACGAACGCGGCGTAGTAGTTGTCGCCGTATTCTGGCCGGAGCCCGGGGGCCCCGTTGTCCTTGCCGCCAGCGGCAAGGGCAGCGCCGTGGAATGCGTCCACAGCCGCGCGATCCGGTGCTTCAAATCCGAGGTGCACCGTAGGCCCGACCGGGTCACGGCGGACGAGCCCAAAATCTTCGCGGCCGGCTGCTTGCATACCAACCCACTCTGGCGACTCGAATGAGATCTCGTAGCCGAGCGGCGCGAGAGCCGCTTCGAAGAAACGGCGGCTGGCATCCAGGTCGCTGACGTTGATCTCAACGTGATCGAACAAGGCCTTCGAGCCTACTCGATTGGTCGCGGCCTGCTCCCAGCGCGCGACATGTGTCCTGGGCCAGTGTTCGCGAATGTCCCTCGACGAAGCGACCTAGACTGCCGGCATTGTGAGGAGGACCAAGCCGACATCCTCCGCCAGCGCTTCCGAGAGTCGAGCCCTCTACGACGACGATCGCCAGGTGAGGATCGAGCCCTGAGACGGGCATCGCTTGTCGGCGCGTTCCTCCTGCCTGTCGTCGCTCTTGCGGGCTGCGGCCACTCGTCAAGGCACAGCGACCCGGGCACGGTCACCGTCCCCGCCTACGGCGTGTATTCGCAGACGACGGTGCCCGGTTCCGCCGCGTCGGGGACGCGCGCGTGTCGCGTGAGGGCAGGGTCTTTCGCCCGCGGCGCGCTCATGTTTCTCGCGCACGTCCGGCCACACGGGGCGTATCCCGCCGACCTGTACTACGTGATCCTGCGCCAACACCTCGCCGGCTTCGAAGCCCATCAGTGCGACGTGAAGCTGCTCGGCAGTGCGCTTGCCCACGCCTTGACGGCGAGGCAGCGACGCACCCTCCTCGCGGCTCTGCCCAACACGATGGCCGCCACGGTGGGCAAGGGACTGGATCGTGCCGGCTTCTGACTGGCCGCGATCGCCCCGCGTTTCGTCATCCGTAGCGACGCCGAGCCGCAGGCGAACTGCTGCGTAGAGTCGAGCGGTGAGCGTGGGGGCTGGACTTGGGCGAGGCGAGGCCGTTGCCGCCATTGCCGACGCGATCGATGCCGTTTCCTGCCCGCATCCGGTGCGAGTCGCGATCGACGGGTCTGCCGCCGCAGGTAAGACCACGCTTGCCGACGAGCTGGCGGTTGCGCTTCGTGGCCGTGGACGAGCTGTGATCCGTGCCTCGATCGAGGGGTTCCTCCGGCCGCGGATCGAGCGCTATCGGCAGGGGCCTGAGTCGCCGCGGGGTTGTTACGAGGACTCGTTCGACTACGAGCGACTTCTGGTCGAGCTGCTCCGTCCACTCGGAGAGTCCGGCAGCCGTCTCTACCGTACGCGGGTCTACGACCGCCGCACCGACCTGCTCGTCCACTCCGAGCAGGTGGAGGCAAGCGCCGATGCGATCCTCCTCTTCGATGGGGTGTTTCTGCTGCGGCCCGAGCTGGTCGACGCGTGGGATTTCCGCGTCTTCCTCACCGTCGCCTCCCACGAGGTCATCCGCCGCGGGCGCATCCGCGACGCCGACTTGTACGGATCGCCTGATGAGGCTGAGCGGCGGTACCGCGCCCGGTACCTGCCCGCCCAGAGGCACTACCGCCGTACAGTCCGGCCGGGCGAACTCGCCGACGTCGTACTCGAGAACGACGACCCGTCCCAGCCGGGCGTACTCGTGCGAAGCTGAAAGCGGGCGTGGGGAGCGTCGCCTGGGCCAGTTTTCGGGAATGTCACACGAGCGCGACCCTAAGTCAGCTCAAAGCCGTAGCGTCAGGCGCCGTCGGCGCGCTCGGCGTAAGCCACACGCTCGAACGGCCACTCGTCCGCGAGCCAGTCTGTGACCGCCCGCCACAGCTGCACGTCGAGCTCGGGCCGGCTCGCCCGGACCCATGAGAGCACACGCGCGTCGTGCTGCTCGCTGTCGTCGGGATAGATGTATACGCAGCCGATCACGTCGCCGGTCGCGGGATCGAGGACGGTGTAGGTAAAGCCTGCCCGGTTCTCGAAGTCGTCGGCGTGCGCTTGCAGGTCGCGCAGGTTGTCCACCACGCTGCGGTCGTCGGGCCAGGAGCTCGTCTCCCAGCCGGGCGTGATGTGGATGTGCTCCACCGACGACGACCACGCCTCATAGTCGGAGTCGTTGTGCTGCGGCCCGAGTGGTTCGAGCCTGAATTGCTCCGTCGCGAGGGTGAGCGGGACGACGAATCCGGACGGGACAAACGGCCCCTCCACCACACCCACATCTTCGTCGATCCAGGTATCAGAAGAACCGGAACTGGGACGGGATGGAGCTCCACCCTCGACTGGGCCCGTGTTCGCGAATGACGCCCGATGTCGTGGAAGATCAGGAGCCGCGGCGGTGCGGTTGCACCGGTGCGTCGAGCGCGTCCACCTGCACGTCCTCGAACCCTGCGTCCTCGTAGGCCGCCTCGAGGACGTTTGGGCCGCCGAGGCTGAACGGCCCGGGGTTCCGGGCGCGGGTGCCGGCAGGCCGGCGATGCGTCGGATGATCGTGACCGGGATCGAGAAGAACGGGTTGCGCTCCGCAGTCGAGTAGACGATCGCCGAGACACGGCCGCCCGGGCGCAGTACCCCGATGGATCCCGCGCAGCTCGACGCTGGAGATGCCGACGGTCCGAGAGCAAGGGTCAAGATGGTGACGCGGCGCTCTCGAGACGGCAGATGATCTCCCAAAGATGACCGTCGGGATCACGAAAGTACCCGGAGTAGATCCCCCAGGGACGGTCATGCGGCTGATCCGTCAACGTTGCGCCGGCCACTTGTGCGCGCTGGAGCAAGGCGTCGACGTCAGCTTTGGAACCAACGATGTGGCCGATGCTGAACCCGCCCGCTGTCGGCGGCTCGATCGAGATGTTCGCGTCCTTCGCCAGCTCCGTTCGGGGATACAGCGCCAGGAGCA
>JBKPFI010000386.1:0-6373 GCA_046728775.1 Actinomycetota bacterium
AAGGGCATCGACAAGCAGCAGGTCGGCGAGATCGCCGCCGAGGTGCGCAAGGTCCGCCCGCCCGAGCCCTACAAGGGCAAGGGCATCCGCTACGAGGGCGAGTACGTCCGCCGGAAGGTAGGGAAGCGCGCTTGAGCATCACCGCGAAAAATGCTCCGCGTTTTCCGCGGGGCCGGTTTGTCCGATCGCTTCGCTCGGGAGATTGCGAATGAGCACGCTGACGGTACGGAAAGCCAGGGAACGGCGGCATCGTCGCGTGCGCGGGAAGGTCTTCGGCACCGCCGAGCGGCCGCGTCTCGTGGTGTTCCGTTCGAACCGCGGTATCGAGGCGCAGCTCGTGGACGACCTCGAGGGCAAGACCCTCGCGGCTGCCAGCTGGCTGCAGTTGAAGAAGTCGTTCAAGGGCTCGAAGTCCGAGCAGGCGGCCGAGGTCGGCAAGCTGCTCGCGCAGAACGCCAAGAAGGCCGACATCGAGACGGTTGTCTTCGACCGTGGCGGCTATCTCTACCACGGCCGCGTCAAGGCGCTGGCCGATGCGGCACGCGAAGGAGGATTGAAGTTCTAGATGGCAGTTGACGTGCAGGAGTCGAGAGAGCTCAAGGAGCGTGTGGTCGAGATCAACCGCGTCGCCAAGGTGGTCAAGGGCGGCAGACGGTTCTCGTTCACTGCGCTGGTCGTGATCGGCGACGAGGTCGACCGCGTGGGGCTTGGCTACGGCAAGGCGCGCGAGGTGCCGCTGGCGATCTCGAAGGCCGTGGACGACGCGAAGAAGAACCTCTTCACGGTTCCGCGCCACGGCACGACGATCACGCACGAGATCCTCGGCGCGTTCGGCGCGGCCAGGGTTCTGCTGCGGCCCGCGAGCGAGGGAACCGGTGTGATCGCCGGCGGCGGCGTGCGCGCGGTGCTCGAGCTGGCCGGGATCCGCGACATCCTTGCGAAGAGCCTGGGCACCACGAACCCGATCAACATGCTGAAGGCGACCGTGAACGGCCTCCAGCGTCTGCGCCGCCCGGACGAGGTCGCGGCGACACGCGGGCTGACCATCTCGCAGGTGCTGCCCGTCGGCGCCAAGCCTGCGGAGGAGGACACGGCCGAGGCGCCTGAGGCGCCAGCGGCGGCGGAAGCGAAGACGAGCGATGGCGACGCTGAAGATCACGCAGACGCGTAGCGCGATCGGCCAGACGGCCAAGCACCGCGGCACCCTCCGCGCGCTCGGCCTCGGCAAAATCGGGCGGAGCGTCGAGCGGAACGAGAGCCCGGAGCTCGCCGGTATGCTGAGGAAGGTGCGTCACCTCGTGAGGGTGGACTCCGATGCCTGACGACCTGAACCTCTCGAACCTCAAGCCTGCCCAGCCGCGGAAAGACCGCAAGCGCGTCGGCCGAGGCATGGGCTCGGGCAAGGGCCGCTACTCCGGCCGCGGGCTGAAGGGACAGAAGTCCCGCTCCGGCTCGCACAAGATGCGGCCTGGCTTCGAGGGCGGCCAGAACCCGCTCTACATGCGGCTGGGCAAGCAGCGCGGCCCGTACTCGAAGGACGCCATGCCGATGGGCCCGCACCGCACCTTCACGCAGCCGGTGAACGTCGGCGTGCTCGCGCAGCGATTCGACGACGGCGCCGAGGTCACGCCCGAGACGCTCGTCGAGAAGGGGCTGATCCGCAACACGCGCATCGACGTGAAGCTGCTCGGCCAGGGCGAGCTGACCAAGGCGCTGAGCATCACGGTTCACGCCGCGTCGGCGAGCGCGCGCGAGAAGGTCGAGGCAGCCGGCGGGTCGCTCACCCTGCTCAGGGAGCCGAAGGAGCGTCACCCGAAGCGGCGGCGGCAGCCTTCGCCTGCGCGGGAGCCCGAAGCGCAGGATGCGGAGGCGACCGAGGAGGGCGAGAGCTAGGTGTTCTCGTGGCTCGCCAATGCGTGGCGTGTCCCTGAGCTCCGCAAGCGCGTCCTCTTCACGGCGCTGATCCTCGCGCTCTACCGCCTCGGCTCGTGGATCCCCGCGCCGGGCGTCGACTCCGACCAGATCAAGCAGTACTTCAGCAATCAGGGCGGGACGATCCTCGGCCTGCTGAACGTCTTCTCGGGAGGGGCGCTCTCGCAGTTCTCCCTGTTCGCCCTCGGGATCATGCCCTACGTCACCGCCTCGATCATCCTGCAGCTGCTGACGGTCGTGATCCCGAAGCTGGAGGAGCTCCAGAAGGAGGGCGAGGCCGGCTACGCCAAGATCAACCAGTACACGCGCTACCTGACGGTCGCCCTCGCGGCCGCACAGGCGGCCGGCTACGCATACCTCTTCCAGCGCCAGGGTGCGCTGACGAACAACTCCGGCCGCCTCGTGCTGATCGTGATCACGCTCACCGCCGGGACGACGCTGCTGATGTACATGGGCGAGCTGATCACGAAGCGCGGGATCGGCAACGGCATCTCGCTGCTGATCTTCGCGTCGATTCTCGTCTCGGCCCCCGCAGGTGTGACCGCCTGGTACAACGGCGGCCCGATGGAGAAGCTGTTCTTCCCGCTGATCGCGCTCGGGATCATCGTCGCCGTCGTCTTCATCCAGGAGGGGCAGCGCCGGATCCCGATCCAGTACGCGAAGCGGATGGTCGGTCGCAAGATGACGAGCGGCGAGTCGACCTACATGCCGCTGCGCGTGAACATGGCCGGCGTCATCCCGATCATCTTCGCCGCCGCGGTGATGGCCTTCCCGCCGACGATCGGCCAGTACTTCCCGCAGACGCAGGGCTTCGTCAACCGCCACTTCCAGCCCTCGAGCCTCACCTACCTCGCGCTCGAGGCATTCCTGATCATCGTCTTCACGTACTTCTACACGGCGGTCCAGTTCAACCCGGTCGACCAGGCCGACAACCTCCGCAAGCACGGCGGCTACATCCCGGGCATCCGGCCAGGACCGCCGACCGCGCAGTACCTCGACCGCGTGCTGACGCGCCTGACGCTGCCCGGCTCGATCTACCTCGCGGCGGTGGCGGTGCTGCCGAGCATCTTCATCCGCTACGGCGGCTTCTCGCAGGCAACCTCGCGCGCCCTCGGCGGCACGTCTGTGCTGATCGTGGTCGGCGTCGCGCTCGACACGATGCGCCAGATGGAGTCGCAGATGATGATGCGCTCCTACGAAGGCTTTCTGAAGTAGTGGCGAACATCCTGCTGCTCGGGCCCCAGGGCGCCGGCAAGGGAACCCAGGGAGCGATGATCGCCGAGGAGTACGGGATCCCGCACGTCGCGACCGGTGACATGCTGCGCCGCGCGATCGCCGCGGACGGCGAGCTGGGACGGCGCGTCAGGCCGATCTACGACTCCGGCGGGCTCGTGCCCGACGAGCTGATGATCGAGCTCATTCGCGACCGGCTGAGCACCGATGACGCACGGCAGGGGTTCGTCCTCGACGGCTTCCCGCGCACGCTGCCGCAGGCCGAGGCGCTCCACGAGCTGCTGCGCGACCTCAGCCGCGAGCTCGACGTCGTCTTCGAGCTCCAGGTCGACGACGAGGTCGGGCGCGAGCGGATGCTGAAGCGCGCGGCCGAGGAGGGCCGCACCGACGACACCCCGGAGGCGATCGACCGGCGTTTGCGGCTCTACCACGAGGAGACCGAGCCGCTGATCGAGCACTATCGTGCGCGCGGCAACCTGGTCGGGATCCATGCCGACCGCCCCATCCCGGAGGTCTTTCGCGAGATCCAGCAGGCCCTCGAACAGGTCGCAGTCAGATGATCATTCGGAAAGCCGCGGCCGAGGTGGAGCGCATGGCGCGAGCCGGTGAGCTCGTCGCGGACACGCTCGCCCAGATCGGCGAGCACGCGCGGCCCGGCGTGACGACGGAGGAGCTCGACGAGCTTGCGGCCGAGCACATCCGCTCCCGGGGCGGCGTCCCGACCTTCAAGGGCTACCGCGGCTACCCGGCCTCGATCTGCACGTCGCCGAACGACATGGTCGTCCACGGCATCCCCGGCCCGTACGCGCTGCGCGAGGGCGACATCCTCTCCGTCGACGTCGGCGTGACCCTCGACGGCTTCGTCGCCGACTCCGCCTACACGTTCCCGATCGGCGAGATCTCCGCCGAGGCGGAGCGGCTCCTCGAGGGATGCGAGGCGGCGCTCGCGGCCGGGATCGAGCAGTGCCGGGTCGGAAAGCACCTCTCGGACATCTCGCACGCGATCCAGCGCGCCACCGAGGAGCACGGCTTCTCGGTGGTCCGGAGCCTCGTCGGCCATGGCGTCGGCCGCTCGATGCACGAGGAGCCGCAGATCCCGAACTACGGCGCGCCCGGACGTGGCCCGCTGCTCGCCGAAGGGATGACGTTCGCGATCGAGCCGATGATCACGGCCGGCGGGCCGGACGTGGTGCTCCACGAGGACGAGTGGTCGATCTCGAGCGCCGACGGCTCGCTCGCCGCGCATTTCGAGCACACGGTGGCCGTCACCGAGAACGGGCCACGGATCCTCACCGCCGCGACCACCGCCGTTCGCACGTGAGGGAGCGAGTGGCTTGAAGGACCCGCGCATCGAGCGCTACGCGGCGCTGCTGGTGGAGACGTGCGTCGACGTTCAGCCTGGCTGGCAGGTGTTGATCACAGGCGGCATGCTCGCGCGGCCGCTCCTCGAGGAGCTGAGCCGGCTCGTCGGTTGCCGCGCCGCGTACGCGATCCAGCGGCCGAACCTCGCGGGGAACGGAATCAACATCCCGTGGGCCCGCGAGGCGCCCGAGGAGCTGCTCCAGAAGCCGGCTCCCATCGACGCATACACGATCGACAACGCGGATGCACTGATCTCGATCGAGGCGCCCGAGAACACCCGCGAGCTGACCGGCCTGCCGGCGGAGCGGCTGGCGATGATCCAGGCGGGCATGCGCCCGCACCTCGAGCGCGTGCTGACGATGGAGCTGAAGTGGGTCGGCTGCCAGTACCCGACGCCGGCGCTCGCGCAGGACGCCGGCATGTCGCTCAACGAATTCGCGGACTTCCTCTACGGCGCCTGCCTGCTCGACTGGAGTGCCGAGCGCGAGCGGATGAGCCGCTACGCCGAACGGTTCGAAGCGGCCGAGGAGGTTCGGCTCGTCGCCGGCGGCACCGACCTCCGGCTGGGCATCGCGGGCCGGAGGATGGAGGTCGATGCCGGCGGCGCGAACATGCCCGGAGGCGAGTTCTTCACCTCACCGGTCGAGGACTCGGCCGAGGGCGAGATCGCCTTCGAGGAGTTCCCCGCGGTGTACGCCGGCCGCGAGGTGACCGGGATCAGGCTGCACTTCGAGGCCGGGAAGGTCGTCGACGCCTCCGCGAAGGCCAACGAGGACTTCCTGCTCGAGATGCTCGACCTGGACGACGGCGCGCGGCGGCTCGGCGAGCTCGGCATCGGTTGCAACCCAGGGATCACGCGCCACATGAAGAACACGCTCTTCGACGAGAAGATCGACGGTACGACCCATCTGGCGCTCGGAAACGGGTTGCCGGAGGTCGGCGGCACCAACGTCAGCCAGTTCCACTGGGACATCGTCAAGGACATGCGGCAGGGCGGCCGGATTGAGCTGGACGGCGAGGTCGTCCAGGAAAGCGGCCGCTGGCGGCTTTAGGCCGTTTGCTACCATTGCCAGCCGCGGCGGAAGCCGTGTTTTTTCGTGTCTACGAGTGAGGTTGCTTGGCCCAGAAGGAAGAAAAGATCGAGGTCGAGGGTGAGGTCGTCGAGGCCCTACCGAGCACGATGTTCCGCGTGCAGGTGGACGGCATGGACGGCACGGTCCTCGCGACGATCGCCGGCAAGATGCGCAAGCACTACATCCGCATCCTCCCGGGCGACCGCGTGAAGGTGGAGCTCTCGCCCTACGACCTTACCCGCGGAAGGATCACGTACCGACACCGATGAAAGTCCGAGCCTCAGTCAAGCCCATGTGCGAGCGCTGCCGCGTGATCAAGCGGCACGGCAAGACCATGGTCATCTGCACCAATCCCCGCCACAAGCAGAGGCAGGGGTAGGAGCGCCATGGCCAGAAGCGCCGGCGTCAACCTCCCGAACCAGACGCGGCTCGAGATCGGCCTGACCTACATCTACGGCATCGGCCGCTCGACGGCACAGAAGATCTGCGCCGACACCGGCCTCTCGCGCGACGAGAAGATCAAGGACCTCACCGACGAGGAGATCACCAAGCTCCGCGAGTACATCGACGCGAATTTGCAGGTCGAGGGCGACCTTCGTCGCGAGCGCACGCAGGCGATCAAGCGGCTCGGCGAGATCGGCGCCTATCGCGGGATCCGCCACCGCCGCGGGCTGCCGGTGAACGGCCAGCGCACGAAGACGAACGCCCGCACCCGCAAGGGCCCGAAGAAGACCGTCGGCCGGGGCAAGAGGACTCCCCAGAAGACCTAAGCC
>JBKPFI010000200.1:0-11786 GCA_046728775.1 Actinomycetota bacterium
GAACAGTGGTTGATGTGGGCGCTACTGGGGTGCGCGGCGTTGTTCGGCGTCCTCTTCGTGCTCCCGATCGGCGGGGCCGACATGCCGGTCGTGATCTCCCTCCTCAACGCCTTCACCGGCCTCGCGGCCGCAGCGACCGGCTTCGAGCTCGAAAACAACGTCCTCATCGTGAGCGGGATGCTCGTTGGCGCCTCGGGAACGCTGCTCACGCTACTGATGAGCCGGGCGATGAACCGGTCGATCGCCAACGTCCTGTTCGGCGCCTTTGGTCAAGTCCCGGCGGGCGCTGCCGCAGCGGCCGCGAGCGACGGCGGCAGCGTGCGCTCCGCGAGTGCCGAGGACGTCGCCGTCATGCTCGCGTACGCCCACAAGGTCGTCTTTGTCCCCGGTTATGGCCTCGCAGTGGCGCAAGCCCAGCACGACGTGCGGCAGCTCGCCGACCTGCTCGAGGAGAAGGGCGTCGAGGTTTCGTACGCGATCCATCCTGTCGCCGGCCGCATGCCCGGGCACATGAACGTGCTCCTCGCCGAAGCGAACGTGCCCTATCCCCAGCTGAAGGAGATGGACGAGGCGAACCCCGAGTTCGGGCGAACCGATGTGGCGCTCGTCGTGGGCGCCAACGACGTCGTCAACCCGGACGCACGCCTGAACGAGGGAAGCCCGATCTACGGCATGCCGATCCTGAACGTCGACGACGCGCAGACCGTCGTCGTGCTCAAGCGCAGCATGAACCCTGGCTTTGCCGGGATCGAGAATCCGCTCTTCTACAACCCGAAGACAGTCATGCTCTTCGGCGATGCCAAGGAGTCGATCACCAAGCTGATCGAGGACGTCAAGGGGCTCTAGCCGCATGGTTCCGCTGTTCGCCGCCAGACACGTGGAGGCGGCCGTCTCGCCCGTGCGAGCGGTCGAAGCCGTGCGCGATGCATTCGTGTCGTACGCGCGCGGCGAATGGTCGATGCCGCCGAAGGTCTACGTGCCCGCGTATCCCGCCGGCGATTTCCGCGCGATGCCGGCGCTCGGCGGTGGGCACGCGGCGCTGAAATGGGTGACGTCGTTTCCCGGAAACCCTGCGCGCGGCCTGCCGACCGTGTCGGGACTCGTGCTGATCTCCGACGCCTCGGACGGCTCGCTAGTCGCGGTGCTCGAGGCCGGCGCTGTGACCGCGCTTCGAACCGGTGCCGCCGCCGTGCTGGCGGCGGAGACGCTTGCGCGCAAGGGTGCCGGAGCTGCAGCGGTCGTCGGCGCCGGGGTCAACGGAAGGGCGGTGGCACGGACGTTCGCGGCGCATGGGCGTGAGGTATTCCTCTGGGATCTCGACGAAGCGAGGGCCCGTCAGGCCGCCGAAGAGCTCGGCGTCGGCCTTGCAGGCACGCGTGAGGAGGCGCTCGATGCCGACATCGTCGTCACCGTGACCCCTGGGCACGACGTGCTGCTGCCGCCCGGTTCGCTGCGGCAGGGCCAACACGTCAGCCTCATGGGCGCAGACGGTCCCGGGAAGGTCGAGATTGCGATAGAGGAGCTCGCGCGAACGCGGGTCTTCTGCGACGACTGGGTCCAGGCCTCGCACAACGGCGACCTTGCGGCCGCGGTCACGGCGGGGGCGATCACGCGCGACGAGGCCACGGAGCTGGGCCGCGTACTCACAGGCGAGGCACCCGGGCGCCGTTCCGACGACGAGGTCACGACGTTCGACTCGACTGGGCTCGCGATCCAGGACCTCGCGATCGCTCTCGCCGCCCTGGAACGCGCCCGCGAGCTCGACCTGCCAGTGCTGGAGGTGTAGGCGGTGCTCTTGACGGCGCAACCGGAGCTCGGAGGGTCGGCCGAAGAAAAGCAGCCCATCCCGGGCGTCGGCTGGTTCGCGCGCGCTGCACGGAGACCGAGGCGCACACTTCTCGCTGTTTCAAAGCGATGAGTCGGTCCGCCCTCCGGGGCGGGGCTAGCGGCCGAGCAGCCGAGCCGGGTCGAAGACCTCGAGCTCCGGCGCGGGCTCTCCGAGCATCGCGCGCCCGAGCAGCTCGCCACAGGCGAGGCCCATGACGTTGCCGTGCCCGGAGTAACCCGCGGCGACCCACACGCCGTCGTCGTCCCGGACGCGGCCGACGAGAGGCAGGCGATCCGCAGTCGTCCCGAACAGGCCCGCCCACCGGTGGGTGATCGCGCGCCTCTCGCGGAGCAGGTCGGCTACGAACTGCTCCAGGTGACTCTGGATCAGCGGCGTCGTCGTCTCGTCGGCCGTGTACTCGTGATCCGGCGCCTTGTCCCGAAGGCCGCCGGCCACCAGCCGGCCGTCGGGCGTCTGCTGCCAGTAGTCGTAGCCGTGCCTCGCATAATGCGGGCAGGGGAACAGGCGCCGCTCCAGCGGCTCGGTGACGAGCACCTGGCCCCGGACCGTCTTCACGGCCGCGTCGAGCTCAGGAAGGAGCCCCTGCGTGTACCCGTCGGTCGCGATCACGACCTGTTCGGCCGCGAGCTCTTCGACCGAGCCCACGCGTTCGCGCTCGCAGAGCTCTGCACCGGCCTCCGCTGCGCGCGCGGCGAGGCGCCTGACCCAACGGGCAGGCTGGAGCGATCCGTCCGGCGGATTGAAGATCGCGCCGTCGAACCGTCCCGCCAACGGCTGTGGAAGCTCGTTGCACCACTCGACCGCGAAGCCGTCCTCGCGTAGCGCTTCGTACTCCGCCTCCAGCTCCGTCCGCTCAGCCAGATCCGCCCCCAGCCGGAGACTCCCGGTTCGGCGGAAGGCGTCGCCTGCCAGCTCGTCGAGCCGGTCGAGGGTACGCTCGGTCAACTCCCAGAGGGCGCGGGCTCGCTCGGCGCCGAGGTCACGCCGGGCGACATCGTACGCCGGAGCCGCCCCGCGGAGCGCGAACCCGCCGTTGCGACCGCTCGCGCCGCTGGCGATCTCGCGCGCCTCGTAGATGCGCACCCGCCTCCCGCGCTCGGCGAGTGTGAGCGCGCAGGCGCAGCCCGTCACGCCACCGCCGACGATTGCCACGTCGACCGGGCCCGCCGATCGGTCGCCCCGCGTGGGCAGCGGCGAACGGTCCGAAAGCCAGTACGAGCTCGTCTCGATGTCGGCGATCCTAGCCCTGTGGCCTCACCCCCCTGTAAAGGCCCTCAGCCTCTGCGACGACACCTGCGAGCTCCAGCTCGGCCAGAGCCGTCGCCACGGACGCCGCGTCGAGCCCCGTCCCGCGGACGAGCTGATCGACCCCCGCCGCCTGCGCCGTCAGCGCAGCGAGCACGCGGGCGGCGGTCTCGTCGAGCTCCGGTGACGGGCGGGCGGCCGGCTCGATCCCGAGCGCCTCGAGCACGTCCCCTGCGGCCGTCAGCGGCGTCGCGCCCAGTCGCAAGAGCGCATTCGTGCCTGCGGATAGACCCGAGGTGATCTCGCCCGGAACCGCGAAGACCTCCCGCCCGGTCTCGAGGGCGAAGTCCGCCGTGATCAGCGCGCCACTGCGTTCCCGCGCCTCGACCACGATGGTTGCAAGGGCAAGGCCCGCGATGACGCGGTTCCGCGCGGGAAACCTCCAGGGCGCGGGCTCGACTCCCGGCGCATACTCGGAGACGAGGAGCCCTCGGTCGCAGATCCGCGCGGCGAGCTGAGCGTGCACCGCCGGGTAGTCTCGGTCGATGCCGCAGCCGAGTACCGCAACGGTCCGGCCGCCGGCATCGAGTGCGCCGCGGTGCGCTTCTCCGTCGACTCCCCGCGCCAGGCCACTCAGGACGACGAGGCCCGCTGCGGCCAGTTCCCGGCCGAGCGTCCGGGCGACCTGTGATCCGTACGACGAGCACGCCCTGGCGCCGACGATCGCGACCGCGGGGTCGTGGAGAAGCTCGACCGCGGCGGCACCGCGGACGAAGAGCCCCGGCGGAGGGTCGTGGAGGTCGCGCAGCCGCGGCGGATAGCAACCACCCTCGCGGCCGACGAACCGCAGACCCCGCATCGCGAGCATCGATCGATACGAGGCCTCGTCGAATGCCGAACGGAAACGCTCGAAACGCCGCTCACGCGGCGCGTCGACGAGGTGCGCGCCCGTCTCGGCGGCGAACACGGCGAGCGCAAGGTCGCTCACGGCCTCGTCAGCTCCGTCGGAGAGCGATACGAAAGCGCCTCGGCCACGTGCTCGGTGCCTACCTCCGCCGCTCCCGCAAGCAGCGCAACGGTGCGCGCGACGCGTGCGACGCGTGCGCGGCCTCTCGCGGACAGCGGTAGGCGCTCGACCGCGCGGGCGAGCAGCTCGTTCGCCTCCGCCGAGCGGCGCAGCGGCTCTCCGCGACCGCGCTCGCGTGCTGCCGTGACGCGCGTCCGCACGGCATCCGAGGCTTCGCCGGCGCCTCCCTCGAGCTCACGCGCGCGCGAGCGCGGAACGGTCACGACGAGGTCGAAGCGGTCGAGCAGCGCCCGCGAGAGCTTGTCCCGGTACGCGGCGAGCCGCGTCGCGGAGCAGGAGCATTCGGCCGCCGGGTCGCCGCGCGCGCCGCACGGGCAGAGGTTCATCGTCGCGACGAGCTGGAAGCGTGCCGGGAAGACGATCTTGCCGCCGACGCGGGCGATCGAGATCGCGCCGTCCTCGAGCGGCTGCCGTAGCGCCTCGAGCGCGTTGCGCGGAAACTCGGCGAGCTCGTCGAGGAAGAGCACGCCCCGGTGGGCGAGGCTCGCTTCCCCGGGCCGCGGCGACGATCCTCCGCCCACGATTGCCGAGACCGAGGCCGTGTGGTGGGGCGCGCGGAAGGGAGGCACCGTGAGGAGCGGCCGTCCCGGCGGCAGCAGCCCCGCGACCGAATGGATGCGCGTGACCTCGAGCGCCTCGTCCGGCGGCAGCCGCGGAAGGATCCCCGGCAGCCGGCGCGCAAGCATCGTCTTACCGGTGCCAGGTGGACCGCCGAGCAGCAGGTTGTGACCGCCCGCGGCGGCGAGCTCGAGCGCACGGCGCGCCCGCTCCTGGCCGCGGACGTCCGAGAGGTCCGGCACCGCCGGTTGGGTCCCGTTCCCATTCGCCCAGGAAAGCTCGTCAGGCGGAGGCGGCCGCCATTGGCCGCGCAGGTAGGCGACCGCCTCCGCCAGGTGGTGCACAGGAACGGCCTCGATCCCCGCCAGGGCCGCCTCGGCTGCGCACTCCGCCGCGCACAGGAGGTGCGAGAGCCCAGCCTGCCGCGCGCCCTCGGCGGCCGCGAGGACGCCGCCGACCGGCCGCAGGCGCCCGTCGAGCGCCAGCTCGCCCACCGCTGCGTGCCCGCCCAGCGACTCCGGCGGGACCTGGCGCGACGCAGCCAGGACGGCAAGGGCAATCGGAAGGTCGAAGCCGGACCCTTCCTTCCGCAGTTCGGCCGGCGCCAGGTTGACGGTGATCCGTCGCGTCGGCCACTCCAGCTCGGCCGAGGCGATGCCGCTGCGCACCCGCTCTTTGGCCTCCTGGCAGGCGCGATCTGCCAGCCCCACGATCGCGAACGCCGGGACGCCCAGCTGCAGGTGCGCCTCGACCTCGACGCGGCGGGCATCGAGGCCGACGAGCGCATGCGTGACGGTCCGTGCGAGCACGTTGCCACGCTAGACACCAAGCGGCTACGTGTCTGTCACCGAACCGTGACGAGAGTGGAACAACTACGCCTGCGCCCGCGCGACGAGCACGTCCTCGAAGAACTCCCCGGCTCGTCTTCCGGTGCGCCGGTTGACGTGCCGCCGGTACCGCTCCTCGAGCCGCAGACCTGCGCGTTCGAGGATCCCCGGATACAACTCGCGCTGGTCGTTGATGACCACGACCACCGGTGCGCCGCGAGCCAACGACCCACGCACGTTGGCAAGCACCGCTGCGACCCCCTCCACGTACGCGCGCAGCGCGGCCCGGCTCGACCCCTTCCCGAGCTCGAGCTCCCGGCATTCCTCGAGCCCGAGCAGCTCGTACGCGTACCGGTGCTGCTCGTGGTAGTCGATCAGCCCGGGGTACGGCGGCGATGTGATCACCCCGGCGAAGCCGCTGCCGAAGTCGAGCTCCCGCGCGTCGCCGTGGAGGACAACCGCGTCGCGTTCCCGCGCGCGCATCCGCGCGAACGACCGAACCCGCGCCAGCGTGTCGAGCGCGTATCGGCGCAGGAACCGCCGCGCCTCGCCGACCGGACGGCACTCGCGCCGGTGCTTGTGGCACCAGTACGGAACGCGCTGCGGTGCCCGCGGAAAGTCGAGGTCGAAATGCGTCGTCCGCCGCGCCGACCTCGCCGCCCGCGCCAGAACGACGCGCAGAACGTCGGCATGCTCGTAGTCCTCGAGCAGCCCGCGAAAGAAGAGCAGCTCTGCGGCCGCCCGAGGCCCGTACCAGTCGCGGACGAACCGCGAGACAGGCGCTTCCGGCCGCGTGCCTTCGAACCGATCGAGCCGCGCCAGCGCGTCGCGCAGCTCCGACTCGAGCACGAACGGGTTGTACTCGCGCGTCTTAACGCGCATCAGCAGGCAGTTGAAGGGGGCGATGTCGGCGCCGCAGGAGTCGTAACCGGATTCGAGTGCCTGCACGAGTGTCGTGCCTGACCCCGCGAACGGGTCGAGCACTCGCCCGCCGCCCGGAACGTGCCGCTCGAGCAGCGCTTCCACGAGTTGCGGGATGAACTTGCCGAGGTACGGGTGCAGCCGGTGGACGTGCTTGGTCCGCTCCCGCTCCGGGAGCTCCGCCTCCGACCACGAGAGGTCGAGGTCGATCCCGCGGTAGAGCGCGTCCTGGGTCGAGGCCACGAACCCGCGGGTTCGACAGCGCCTCTAGAACGCCTCCCCCACTCGCTCCAGGCGACCGTCGTGGAACCCGATCACGTCGAACCGCGCCTCGAGCCCGGCGGCGTCCGGATGCGCCGCGAGCCACGCCTCCGCCGCGCGGCGCAGGCGCCGCTGCTTCTCCTCCGTGACCATCTCGAACGGGTCGCCGTAGCGGCCGCCGCCCTTCGCCTTCACCTCGACGAACGCGAGCTTTCGGCCCCGCTGCACGACGAGATCCAGCTCGTTCCCGCCGATCCAGACGTTCCGGGCGAGGATCTTGTAGCCGCGCAACCGGTACGACCACACCGCCCGGCGCTCCGCCGCCGTCCCGGCCGCCGACGTGTTACGCGACGAGGTCTTCGTAGCAGAGCGCCTGAAAGGAGAGCCTGTGGATCTCGGAAGGACCCCGCTCGCGCACGACAGCGGAGTGGCTCGGCGTGATGTAGCCGACGTGCGAGCGGAAGCCGTACGCGGGGTAGAGCGCGTCCATCCGCCGCATCATCCGGTCGCGCGTCACCTTCGCGATGATCGAGGCGGACGCGATCGCGGCGCTCTTCTCGTCGCCGTCGACGACCGCCCGGTGCTCCGGGGCCGCGGCGCCGAGCCGAAAGCCGTCGACGAGGCAGACCTCCGCAGGCGGCGAGAGCTCCGAGAGCACCGCCCGCAGGCCCGCGAGGTTCGAGCGGTGGAGGCCGAAGCGATCGATCTGCGTCGCCGGAACAGCCCGCACGACCACTCGCTCTGCGCACCCGAGCACGGCGCGGTACAGCGCCTCGCGCTCGGTCTCCGTGCACTGCTTCGAATCGTTCAGGCAGGCCAGCGGCCGCACCTTGTGATCGCGCAGCTTCGCGTAGTCGAGGAGCACGCCGGCGACGAGCAGCGGTCCGGCGAGCGGCCCCCTCCCCGCCTCGTCCGCACCGGCGACGAAGCGCGCACCCAGCTTGCGGTCGAACTGGAGGAGCTTCCGGCCGGTGCGTCGAGCCACGGCCGCGAGAATAGCGCCGCGCTCAGCCGGCGCCCAGCGATCGTGACGCTTTCGTTACTCCTTGACCGGCTCCGGCTCGGGCGCAGCCACAGGCTCCGGCCCGGGAGCAGCCGTGGGCTCCGGCTCGGGCTCGACCGCAGACTCCGGTTCCGGACCGGGCTCTTCCGCGGCGGGCTCTTCGCCTGCAGGCTCCTCGGCCGGAGACTCTTCGGACGCGTGCTCCTCGGCCGGAACCTCCTCTTCGGCGGCCTCCGCCGCCTCGGCGACGAGCTCCTCTTCGACGCCCTCTCCCTCGGGCGGCATCGCGCCCACCAGCAGCTCCGACTCCGGCAGCGCCACGCCGCGCTTCGCGCGCACCCGCGCGCGCTTGCCGACCTTCCCGCGTAGGTAGTACAGCTTCGCTCGGTTCACATCGCCGATTGCGGTCACCTCGATGCGCTCGATCTTCGGCGAGTGCACGGGAAACGTCCGCTCCACGCCGACGCCAAACGACTGTTTGCGCACCGTGAACGTCTCGCGCACGCCGGCCCCCTGGCGCTTGAGGACGACCCCCTCGAAGACCTGCACGCGGCGGCGCTGGCCCTCGATCACCTGGAAGTGCACGCGCACGGTGTCCCCCGCCTTGAACGGCGGCAAGTTCGTCCGCAGCTGGCGCTGCTCGAGGCTTTCGATCACTCGGCTCATAGAAAGAGGCCCGGCGGGCCGACGCGGAATGCTAGCGCACGCCGAAACGCTTTCGACGCCTCACAGGCAGCAGCGGCAAAACCAAAATCAGCCCCACGACACCGGCGCCCGGGAGGATCGTGTGAAGCGAGATGCGGTTCGGCGGCCAGTACGTCGCGAAGACCTTCCCGATCAGCTTGCTGCGCGGCACCGCGCCCCAACGGCGCGAGTCGCACGACTCGCCGCGGTTGTCGCCCATGAAGAAGTACTCGCCCTGCGGGACGTGCCACGTGCCCGTCGTCGAGTCGCGGGCGCGTCGTTCGGGCTTGATGTACGGCTCGTTCAGCTTTACCCCGTTGATGTAGATCCAGCCGCCCTGACGCTCGGTCAGGGTGTCCCCGGGAAGGCCGATCAGCCGCTTGACGAAGGTGCCGCTCGCGCCACACATCTGCTTCGCGGCCTTGGGCGTGTTGAACACGACGATCTCGCCCCGGTGCGGGCTGCGGAAGTGGTAGATGAAGCGGTTCGCGAGCACGCGGTCCGAGAGGCCCGCCTCGCAGCCGTCATTCGGCCGGTTGTGGGCGCAGTGCAGCGTCGGCTCCATGGACGAGGAGGGGATGCGGTACGGGTTGACCACCCAAGCCTTGATCGCGAGCACGATCCCGATGGCCCCGGCGATCGTGACGATCCAGTCGATCGCGATCCGCCACGGGCGCGGCAGACCCGCCGTCAGGCGGTCGAGGGGGTTGCGCGAGCGGCGCTCGGTCCGCCTGCGCGGCTCGGACGGCTTGAGCACCGGCGGGTAGCTCGGCGGCCGCTGCTCGGTCCGGTAGTCGCTGCGCGGAGCGTCGCTCTCGCCGAGGCGGTAGTCCTCGCGCGTGCGGTCGTCGAAGCCGTCGCCGCTCAATGGATGGAGATGCGGGTCGGCGGCCAGTACGTTGCGAACACGGGCCCGATCAGGTCCTTGCGCGGGACCGAGCCCCAGCGTCTCGAGTCACAGGACTCTGCGCGGTTGTCGCCCATGAAGAAGTAACTCCCATTGGGCACGCGCCAGGTGTCGGTCTCGTGGTCGCGGCGCCGCTGCGTGACGTAGGGCTCGTCGAGGCGTTTGCCGTTGACCGATACGAAGCCGTCGCGCTCGCTGACGGTGTCCCCGGGGAGGCCGATCAGCCGCTTGACGAAGGTGCCGCCGCCGCAGCCGGCCTCTTGGGTTCGCTTCGGTGTCTTGAAGACGACGATCTCGCCACGGTGCGGGCTGCGGAAGCGGTAGATGAAGCGGTTGGCGAGCACGCGGTCGGAAAGGCCGGCCTCGCAGCCCTCGCCGGGCCGAGCGCAGTGCAAGGTCGGCTCCATCGACGAGGTCGGGATCCGGTAAGGGTTCACGACCCAGGTCTTGATCGCCAGCACGATCACGACCGCACCGGCGATGGTCACGATCCAGTCGATCGCGATCCGCCAGGGTCGCGGGAGGCCGGCGGTCAGGCGGTCGAGCGGGTTGCGCGATCTGCGCGCGGGCGGTTCCGGCGTGGTCTCGAGAACGGGCGGGTACGGCGGCGGCTCGCGGAACGGCTCGTCTGTCACGACCCGGTCCTCAGACGACTCTGTTCCATCCGCCATTCCTCGATTCTCCTGTGATCCCCCGACAGCAGGACATCCGGCACCCGCCAGCCTCGGAACTCTGCCGGACGCGTGTAATGAGGGTACTCGAGGCCCCCGTCGAGCTCGGCGGAGAAGCTCTCCACGAGCCCCGATTCCTCGCTGCCGAGCGCACCCGGGAGCCGCCGCGCCATCGCATCGAAGACCACCATCGCCGGCAGCTCGCCGCCCGAGAGCACGTACGGCCCGATCGAGATGGCGTCCGAGGCGAGGTGGATCGGCACGCGCTCGTCGAAGCCCTCGAAGCGCGCCGAGAGCAACGTCAGCCGCTCCTCTGCGGCGAGCACCTCGACGACCTCCTGCGTCAGCTGGCGGCCCTGCGGCGTCAGCGCGACGACGCGGTGATCGGGCATGCCCCCGTAGACGGCGTCGAGCGCTGCGGCGACCACGTCGACGCGCAGCACCATGCCCGCACCGCCGCCGTACGGCTCGTCGTCCACCTGGCCGCCGGTGAGCGGCGTGTAGTCACGGTAGTTGAACAGCCGCAGCTCGAGCTCGTCACCGAGCACGGCTGCAACCGGCCGCTGCTCCGTGAGCCAGGCGAACGCGTGCGGAAGGAGGGTGAAGACGTCGAGCTGCAAGAGAACGGGCCGCGTGTCAGGTTAGCTGCCTAGCTCGCTCGCGCCGGCAAAAGCCGGCACGGCCTCTTTGGTCGGCGTCGCACGCGAGTGCCTCAGTGGGGCTCGGCAAAGCCTCGCGCGATCACGATTCGGCCTTTGCGCAGGTCCACTTTCAGGACGCAGGCTCCGACCAGCGGAAGCAGCAGGCCGGAGTCCAGCTCGAGCACGTCGTTCGCGGGGCCGGGCTGGACCGCGGTAATGCGGCCGAGCGGGCGGCCGCCGTCTTCCTCGACGCTGAGGCCGACGAGCTGGAACTCGTAGTACTCGTCCTCCCCGGGCGGCGGGAGCTCGGAGCGCCGTATCGCGAGCTCGGCTCCCCGAGGCGCCTCGCGGTCGAGCCGGATCACTGGGCGGCCGCCGGAGCGTTTCGAGCCGACCACCTGCGCCGGCTCGCCGTCGAGGTGCAGCGTCGCGCCGACGGCGAAGCGCGACTCGTCTTCGCTTGCGTTCTCGACGAAGAAGGAGCCGTCGAGCCCGTGCGGCTTACCTACGCGGCCGACACGGATCAGCTCGTCAGCCACCGAAGACGGCGAGCGCCTCGGCCCGTGTCGGTGACTCGAGGATGTTCTCGACTGCGATCTCCTCCGCGCGCGGATGGCCCGACCGCCGGATCAACTCCGCCGCGCGCTCGCGGTCGTAGTCGGTGCGCCGGAACTCGACACCTTCGTCGAGGATCGCCCAGTAGGCGCCGGGACTGCCTTCGTACGGCCAGCCGACGCTGCCCGCGTTGACGAAGAGCTTCTCTCCCACGCGCCGCTCGAGCTGCATGTGCGTGTGCCCGGCGACGATGCGACCCTCGTCGACGCCTGCGAGCAGCCCCGCGAGCTTCTCGTCCGTCGTCAGCTCTGTCACGATCGTCTCGTCGTCCTGCGGCGTCGCGTGCACGTAGAGGGTGTCGTCGAGCCTTGCCGAGAACGGCAGCTCCGTCAGCCACTCGACTTGGTCCTCGTCCAGCCGCTTCAGGAGCCAGGCGAGCCCCTCGTCATCACCGTATTGCGGGTCCTGCACGCGGTCGGCGTTCCCCCGGATGCAGCTCGCGTTCGGCACCGAGCGCAGCAGCTCGACGACCTCCCGCGGCTGCGGCGGGCCGGCGGCGACGTCCCCGCCGACCACG
>JBKPFI010000367.1:0-3837 GCA_046728775.1 Actinomycetota bacterium
GCTCTCACTGTAAGCACGGCTCGGCGAACCGATTCCCGCAGCGGCCCACGGGGCGGCCGTTCTTGCGCGCTCGGGTACGGCGCGTAGCGGCCGACGGCGAGGGATGTCATCTGACCGGCCGCGGCCAGCCACCCCACCGCGATAGCGACCGCCGGCAGCGTCACGTAGCCGGAGGCGGTCAGCTCCGCGAGGTACCACGGCGTGTCGAAGCCGAGGTCGTAACGCACGGCGAACGAGGCGCCGAGGAGCAGCGGCCCGAGGAACCCGGCCAGGAGCACCGCCGCACGCGCCCAGGCGGGCTGCGTCCGCACCTGAGGCAGCCACAGCCAGGCGTGCAGGGACGGGAGCAGGAAGACGAGCGCAAACGGGTTCGTCGCCACGACCAGCAGCGCGAGCACGGCCAGGACGAGCAGCGCGGCCGTTGTTCCGGCGAGCTCCTCCGTCGCGGTCACCGGTCGGCGCGGCACGAGCTGCTGGCGTGCGACGACCCACCCGGCGCCTGCGAGGACGAGCAGGCCCAGCAGGCCGAAGATGGGCCAATCCGTCGCCGGCACGGAATCGGGCGGAAGCGGCACTGGGGGAACGTCCGGCCACACGCCGATGAGCGCGAACAGCTCGAAAACGACCGCGACCCAGAGCCAGAGCAACGCCCGGCTGCGGTAGCTGCGCAACGCCGGCGCCAGCGGCACGTGCCTGCGCCGGCAGCGTGCGAAGAGGTCGACGGTCGCGAACAGGAAGGGCAGGAGCGCCGCGAGCAGCACCAACTCGACCGCCCATCCGGGCAGCACGCGCGGGCCGAAGTAGACGTACCGCGCTGTTCCAGGCGCGAGCTCGGCGCCGAAGTCGAGCCACTGCAGAAGCTGCTGCGCCGAGCGTCCCAGTTGTCCGAGCCGCACGCCGTTGAGCTGGTCGGGCCGGTCGACGAAGGATGCGGGGGGGCGCTCTCCACCGCTTGTCAGCGTCAGCGCCGGGATGCCGTGGGCGAGCAACGGCCCCTGTTCGTGCAGCGTGTAGGGGAAGCCGAGGTCGACGAGCTGTCCCAGCGGCCCCGGATGCGCAGGCCGGCGGCCGGCCTGGTCGAGCACTCGCTGCGCCGCCGTCTCGACGAGCACCGGTGACGCGAGGCGCGGCTCGGTGCCTGCGATCACGATCCGCGGTGGCCCGCGGCCCGCGAGCGCGGCCAGGTCGACGGCCGCGACGACGTGCCCCCGGTGTGTCTCGGCAAAGCGGCGCGCCCCGAGGGCGCCGAAGGCGCCGCCGTCCGTGGCGACGAACACCAGCGTGTGCTGCGGGCCGACGGCACGCGCGCCGACAGGAGAACCGTACAAGCGCGCAAGCTGGACCAGCGCGGCGATGCCCGAGGCGTTGTTGTTCGCGCCGGGCCCGTTTCCGTTGTCGTCGCGGTGCGCCATGACCACGATCTCGTCCGAGGAGCGACCCGGCACCGTGACCAGCTGGTTCACGAGCGTTCGTTCACCGACACCGGGCACGTCGGCGCGGAAGCGGTCTGACGCGACGCGCAGCCCGTAGGGCGTCAGCTGCTGCCGGAACCACTGGGCCGCGCCGACCGCGCCGGCCGTGCCGGGTACGCGGTCGGGATAGAGCCGCGCGAGCTCGGACGCCAGGTTCACCGCCCCGACACGGTCGAACGACGGCGGGAGCGACGGCTGGGGTGTCGGCAGCGGCGTCGGCTTGTGAACGCTGAACGCGGCCACGAGCAGCGGGATCCCGACGAGCAGCCAGGTGCCGCGGTACAACCGCCCGTGGACCGGCCGCTCCAGCGAGCCCAGGCGCGGGCGTCGCCGCGAGGAACGGGGCGGAAGCGCCGCCATGCGTGGCTATAGTAGGACGCAGAGCCACGTACGACGGCAGGCGCCGCGATGCCCGACTCCTCCACCATCCTGCTCGTCGACGACGAAGACGCGGTTCAGAAGCTTCTCGCCTATCCGCTCGAGCGCGACGGCTTCCGGGTCGTGCAGGCCCGGGACGGCGAGGAGGCGCTGGCGAGGTTCGAGGAGGAGCACGTCGACCTCGTCGTGCTGGATGTGATGCTGCCGAAGCTCGACGGGCTCGAGGTCTGCAAGCGCCTCCGCGCCTCGAGCACCGTCCCGATCATCATGCTCACCGCACGCGACGACGAGCTCGACAAGGTGCTCGGGCTCGAGCTCGGCGCGGACGACTACATCACGAAGCCGTTCTCCATCCGCGAGTTCCGCAGCCGCGTCCGCGCCCTTCTCCGGCGCGCCGCGATCCCCACGGCGGACGGCACCGTCGAGGAGACGATCGAACGGAACGGCTTGCGGATCGACGTGGGCCGTCGCGACGTCGAGGTCAGCGGCCGGCCGGTGCAGCTCACCTACGTCGAGTTCGAGCTCCTGCGAAAGCTCGCAACCAGCCCCGGCCGCGTGTTTTCACGGGAAATGCTCCTCCAGTCGCTGTGGGGCGGGTCGGACTACCGCGAGCCGCGCACGATCGACGTGCACGTGCGGCATTTGCGCGAGAAGCTCGAGCGCGACCCGAGCGAGCCCGAGTTCATCCTGACCGTCCGGGGCGTCGGCTACCGCTTCAAGCCGTGAGCCGCTTCTTCCGGAGCGTCGGCGGCCAGCTGAGCCTAGCGCTGCTGCTCGTGGTCGCGATCGCGCTCGGAATCGTGTACCTGGCCGTGGTTCCGTCGCTGCGCAACCGTGTCGAGAGCACCCACATGACGCAGCTCGAGCGGATCGCGTCGCAGCTGCAGCCCAATGTCTCGCACTCGGCGACGCTGGACCCCTTCTTCGTCAACTCGATGCAGGACAAGTACGGCGTCCGCGTCGCGTTGCTGCAACGGCTGACCCCGACCTCGACGCTGCAGGTCGTGCGCGATTCGGGACAGGTGTCGGACGTGCTGGAGGGCGATCCGATCGCGACACGTGCGCTTGATACCGGGCAGCAGCAGCATGGCACCGTGACTACGGGGGACTCACGCTACGCCGAGGCGGCCGTGCCCGTGCTGCGCGGGCAGTACGCCCTGCTCGTGCGGGAGTCGGTCGAGAGCTCGCTCGGGAGCGTCCGCCTCGTCGAGCGGCGGGTGCTGCTGTCCGCGGCGGCCGCGCTCGTGATCGCGCTGCTGCTCGGCTACGTCGGCGCCCGCATGTTCGCGCGGCGGATCCGGCGGCTCGAGCGCGCGGCCGACCGCATCGCCAGCGGCCGCTTCGACGAGCCCGTGGTCGACGAGGGCGGCGGCGAGCTCGGCGCGCTCGCGGCCGCGTTCGAACGCATGCGAGTGCGGTTGGCGCGGCTCGACGATGCCCGCCGCGAGTTCGTCGCCAACGCCTCGCACGAGCTGCGGACGCCGCTCTTTTCCCTGGCCGGCTTCCTCGAGCTGCTGGACGACGAGGAGCTGGACGAGCCGACGCGCCGCGAGTTCCTCGCCTCGATGCGCGAGCAGGTCGACCGGCTGACGAAGCTCGCCTCTGATCTCCTCGACCTGACGCGCCTCGACGCAGGGCGGCTGACCGTCGAGCGCGAGCCGGTCGACCTGGCGGCGCTTGCCAACGATCTCGTCGAGGAGTTCAGCCCCGTCGCCGCCTCGACGCGGCACCGGTTGACGGCACGTGTCGACGATGTGCTCGCGCAGGCGGACGAGCTGCGCGTCCTCCAGCTGGGGAGAATCCTCGTCGAGAACGCCCTCCTGCACACTCCGCCGGAGACGCCCGTCGAGGTGCGGGCGGGCGAGCGCAACGGAGTGGCGGTCCTCGAGGTCGAGGACGCGGGGCCCGGGATTCCGCCCGGTCAGCGCGAGCAGCTCTTCGAGCGCTTCTTCCGGCTCGAGGGCACGCGTGCCTCGGGGAGCGGTCT
>JBKPFI010000201.1:0-8321 GCA_046728775.1 Actinomycetota bacterium
GCTCAGCCGAGCCGACCCGGAGCGCCACCAGCGCCTGATCGCCTCGACGCAGCAGCTCGCGCAGCGGCGCCGGGAACGCCTCGCCGCCGGCGAGCTGGACTGGTGCGGTGTGCTCTTCCCGACCGAAGGCCACGCGCAGGACGCGGAGATGTCGCTCTCCGAGTACGAGCGGTTCGTCTTCCGCGCCTGTCACGTCGAGGAGGACGGCGACGCGGTGGCGCACTGGCGAGGCCTGCGCGAGGAGCTGCACGGCCGGGCGGATGCGCTCGGCAAGGCCCGGGAGCTGCGGATCGTCGGCCGTGGCACCGATCTCACGGTCGGCGTGGAGGGGCGCCGCTGGAGCGCGGCCGACGGTCGGCTGAACATGCCCGACGGCGAGGTCTACACGAGCCCGGTGGAGACGGTGACCGAGGGCGAGATCAGCTTCGACTTCCCGGCGCTCTTCTACGGTCGCGAGGTCGCCGATATCCGACTGCGCTTCGAGGCGGGCGCGGTCGTCGCCGCCGAGGCCGCTCGTGGCGGCGAGTACCTCGACGCGCTGCTCGAGCTCGACGATGGGGCGCGACGGCTCGGCGAGGTGGCGTTCGGCCTCAACTACGAGATCGACCGTTTCACGCAGAACACCCTTTTCGACGAGAAGATCGGCGGGACGATGCACATCGCCCTCGGCTCGTCCTTCCACGACCTCGGCGGCCGCAACGACTCCGTCCTGCACTGGGACCTCGTCTGCGACCTCCGCGAGGACGGCGAGGTGTACGCCGACGGCGAGCTCGTCTGGCGGGCCGGCCGCTTCGTCGCGGAGCCCAAGCCCGCGGTCGAGCGTGTCTGAGCGGCTCCGCCGGCTGGCCGACGTGCTCGTCGGCTACTCGGGCGGCGTCGGTCCTGGCGAGCTGGTGTTGCTGGAAGGCCCGGTCACCGTCGAGCCGCTGATCGACGAGCTCTACGCCGCGGTGTTGCGAGCGGGCGGCCATCCGGTGACGCGGGTCGAGCTCGAGCTCGAGGAATACCTGCTGGCGGAGGGGAGCGAGGAGCAGATCGCGTGGGTCAACCCGGCGCTCCGCGAGGACATCGAACGGGCTGACGTGCGAATCGCGATCGAGGGCCCTGCGAACACCCGCTGGCTCACGGGCGCCGACCCGGCGCGCCACGCGCTGGCGGAACGTTCACGGGCGGAGCTGCGCGAACGGTACCTCGAGCGCGCGCGCAACGGCGAGCTGCGCTGGGTGCTGAGCGCGTACCCGACGAGCGCGGCTGCGCAGGACGCCGAGATGTCGCTTGCGCAGTACGAGGAGTTCGTCTACCGCGCGGCCTTCCTCGACGACGGCGACCCGGTCGGCCGTTGGCGGGCCTTCTCCGAGAAGCTGGAGCGGGTCGCGGAGCTCCTGAGCACGAAGGCGGAGCTGCGGTTCGTCGCGGAGGGAACCGACCTGACGCTCGACGTCGGCGGACGAACGTGGCTGCCGTCGGACGGGCACGAGAACTTTCCCGACGGCGAGGTCTTCAGCGCGCCGCACGAGACGAGCGTGGAAGGTGAGATCCGCTTCAGCTATCCAGCGGTCTTCCGCGGTCGGCAGGTGGACGACGTTCGGCTGCGGTTCCGCGGCGGCGAGGTGGTCGAAGCGAGCGCGGCTCACGGTCAGGACTTCTTGCGGGAGATGCTCGGCGTCGACGACGGAGCCCGGCGCGTCGGCGAGCTCGCCTTCGGCCTCAACGAGGCGATCTCGCTGTTCACGCGCAACATCCTCTTCGACGAGAAGATCGGCGGCACCATGCACCTGGCGCTCGGCGCCGCCTACGCCGAATCCGGCGGCGAGAACCGCTCGGCGCTGCACTGGGACATGATCTGCGACCTCCGCAGCGGCGGCGAGGTCTACGCCGACGGCGAGCTCGTGTATCGCGACGGTCGCTTCCTGGCGATCTGACCCGCGTCGCGATCATCGCCGACACCCACCTGCCGCGAGGATCACGGCGGCTGCCGGCGCAGTGCTCGCGGGAGCTCGAGCGGGCGGACCTGGTCCTTCACGCGGGTGACGTCGTAGCACTCTCGGCGCTACGTGAGCTGGAGGCGTTCGCGCCGGTCGAGGCGGTTCACGGGAACATGGACGAACCCGCTCTTCGGGCCGCTCTCCCGGAGCGGCGCGTGGTCGAGGTCGACGATTGGCCGATCGGGATGGTTCACGCCGCCGGGCCGAAGGCGGGCAGGGAGGAGCGGCTCGTGTCGCGGTTCTCGTCGTGCTCCGCAGTCGTGTACGGGCACACCCACATCCCTCAGCTCGAGCGCTACCGCGGCGTGTGGATCCTCAACCCCGGCAGCCCGACCGAGCGGCGAGGCGCGCCGGCACGCTCGATGATCGTCGTCGAGGTGGATTCGGAGCGCTTCGAGCCGCGGGTGATCGAGCTAGCTTGACACGAACACACGTTCGCGTTATGCTAGCGAACGTATGTTCGGCAAGATCGTCGTCGTCGTGATGCTGGTGCTCATCGCCTGGGCGGTCGCGGCACGCGCCTCCCACGGGGCGGGGCCGGAGGCGCGGTACACCGTCAAGCCGGGCGACACGCTCTGGTCGATCGCGGTGGAGCACTACGCGGGCGACCCGCGCGACGCCGTCTACCGCATCGACCGCCGCAACCACCTGGGCGGGAGCGTGATCGTCCCAGGCCAGCGGCTCGTCTTGCCGTCAGCTCGGTAGCGGGAGGGGAAGGCCGGCCGTGTAAACCCGCTCCCCCCGAAAGAGGCGCCGCTCCCCATCCCAGGGGAAGAAGATGGTCACCTGCCAGGCGAGCCGCTCGCCGCTCGGCGGGATGCCGAGCCATTCCGCCTCGTGCGTGCCGGTCACGTCGGCCTCCTCGCAGACGCCCTGCGGGCCGATGACGATGTCGGCCAGCTGGAAGTCGATGTCCGGGAAGGCGCCGAGGAGCCCGGTGTAGAAGCGCGCGGCGCCCTCGTGGCCCTCCCAGCGGTGTCCCGTCTGCACGAGCTCGTAGACGCAGTCGTCGGTCAGCGTCGAAAGCAGGCCGGGCAGATCCCGGTTGTCCTCGGCGATCGAGTGACGCTTCCAGAGCTCGCGGATCGCGTCGTGCTCCTCGCGCGACGGCTCGCGGTGGATCAGTTCGCGCACGTCGTCGCGGAGGTCGGCCATGACGAGGCAACCCTACAATCGGTCCGTGGACCTCGATCTCGTCTTCTTCGGCACTTCAGGGTCGGTTCCGACGGCGCAGCGGGCGCCCTCGGCGCTGCTCGTTCGCCGCGGCGGGGAGCGGTTGCTCTTCGATTGTGGCGAGGGGACGCAGCGCCAGCTCCTGCGCTCGTCGGTCGGCCTGGTCGAGCTGCGGGAGGTGTTCGTCTCGCACTTCCACGCCGACCACTACCTCGGGCTGCCGGGGATGCTGAAGACGTTCGCGCTGCGGGGCCGGGAGCTGCCGCTGACGGTCTACGGGCCGCCCGGCCTGAAGGACCTCTTCGGCGCGCTGCGGCGGATCTTCGGCAGGCTGACCTACCGCCTCGAGCTCGTGGAGCTGCGCCCGGGTGACGTTCTCGAGCGCGGCGAGTACAACCTGGTCACGTTCCCGGTCGCGCACGTGGTGCAGTCGCTCGGCTTCGCGCTCGTCGAGCACCCGCGGCCCGGGCGGTTCGACGTCGCCGCCGCCGACGCGCTCGGCGTGCCGGCCGGTCCGCAACGCGGGCTGCTGCAGGCCGGCGAGTCGGTCACGCTCGACGACGGCCGGGTCGCGACCCCGGACGAGGTGCTCGGCCCGCCGCGGCCGGGCCGGAAGATCGTGCTCAGCGGGGACACCGCGCCGTCCGAGACTGTGCTCGAGGCCGCGCGCGGCGCCGAGGTCCTCGTCCACGAGGCGACGTTCCTCGAGGAGGAGCGCGAGCGCGCGCTGGAGACCGCGCACGCGACCGCGCTCGACGCCGCCGCTCTCGCGCGAGAGGCCGAGGTCGGCTTGCTGGCCCTCACGCACCTCTCGAACCGCTACTTCGGCCCCGAGGTCGCGCGCGAGGCGCGTACGATCTTCCCCGACACCGTGGTGCCGAAGGACTTCGACGTGATCGACGTGCCGTTCCCCGAGCGGGGGGCGCCGCAGCTCGTCAAGGGCGGCGTGCTCCACCGCCGCGAGGCACAGCCCGAGCCCGCCCCTGAACCGGAGGCGGTGCCGTGAGGCGTCGCTTGCGATGCCGACTTCAGGACGCGCGAGCTTCGCTCGTGCGTCCGTCTGAAATGACCGGTCCACACGTCGAGCGTCAGCGGAGCGGTAGATGAGCGGGTTCGTCCAGGTCGCGCTCGCTGAGAGCGTCGCGGAGGCGGAGGAGATCCAGGAGATCCTGCGCGCGGCCGGGATCGACGCGGAGCTCGAGACAGCCGTCGAGCACCACCCACGCGCGGTCGAGGATGCCCCGCAGAAGGTGCTCGTCCCCGAGTCCGAGCTCGACGCCGCCCGCGAGGCGATCGAGTCGCTGAGCGATCCTGACGACCTCATCGCGGACGCCTGATTTCTCTCGGCGGGCAGCCGTCTACGACCGGCTGCGCCCGTACGACGCCAACTGGCGCGAGGTCGCGCAGCTGCTGATCGGCGACGGCGACCTCGCGGGCCGGCGCGTCCTCGACATCGGCTGCGGCACAGGGCGCTTCCTCGCCCAGCTGGCCGAGGTGGCGAAAGCGTGGGGGGTGGACGCCTCACCCGAGATGCTCGAGGTCGCTCGCGGGCGCGCTCAGGGCGCGGGCGTCAAGCTCGGCCCGGCCGAGGAGCTGCCGTTTAAGGACGGGTGGTTCGAGCGCGCGACGATGTGGCTCGTCGCGCACCTCGTTGATCGCCAGCGCGCGTTCGCCGAAGCGCGTCGCGTCCTCGCGCCGGAGGGACGCCTCGCCGTCGCGACCTTCGATCCCGCCTACTTCGACCAGTTCTGGCTGAACGAGCTTTTCCCGTCGATGGAGGCCGCCGACCGGGCGCGCTTCCCGAGCGGAGACGAGCTTGCGGCCGAGCTCCGCGCCGCCGACTTCGCGGACGTGCGGCTGCGCCGGCTCTCGCAGCGCGGTTCGCTCGATCGCGAGACGGCGCTCGAGCGGATCCGCGGCAAGCACATCTCGACCTTCGACCTCATCTCCGACGAGGAGTACGAGGCCGGTCTGGCCCGGGCCGAGCACGAGCTCCCGGAGCGGTTCGACTACCGCGTCGAGTGGCTGATCGCGACCGCCGTCCGGCCGGCCAGCTAGAGTCCCGCACCGATCAAGCACCCCTTTAACCCGGTCCCGTGAGGCCGGAAAGGAGTCGAAGGTGAGCACCGCCCTGAGCGCGCCGTAACCGCGCACACGTCCTCAGCGAAGACCGTCCTCGACGCCGACGCGATCGTGCGGGCCCTTACTCGTATCGCGCACGAGATCGTCGAGGGCAACGCCGACCTCTCGCGCGTCGCGCTGATCGGCATCCACACGCGCGGCGTGCCGCTCGCGCAGCGGCTCCGGCGGCGCATCGCCGAGCTCTCCGGGACCGAGGTCGCCTTCGGCCAGCTCGACATCACCTTCCACCGAGACGACGTTCACGTGCGCGGGGGCGAAGCTCCCAGGCACGCGCAGCCGCTCGTCCGCTCGACGAGCCTCGACTTCCCGGTCGAGGGCATGACCTGCGTGCTCGTCGACGACGTGCTCTACACCGGCCGCACGATCCGGGCTGCGATCGAGGCGCTCTTCGGCTACGGCCGGCCCGAGCGGGTGCAGCTCGCGGTGCTCGCCGACCGCGGCCACCGCGAGCTCCCGATCCGCCCGGACTACGTCGGCAAGAACCTCCCGACCGCCCGCGACGAGCGCATCCAGGTCGAGCTCGTCGAGGTGGACGAGGTCGACCGCGTCCTGCTCATCCCGTCACCGGAGGAGCCACATGGGTGAGATCCACGTCATGCGGGAGGAGTACCTCCCGCCGAAGCCCCCGCCGCGCAGGCACCTGATCTCGATCGGCGACCTCACGCGCGAGGACGTCGAGCGGCTGCTCGCCACGGCCCGCAGCTTCTCGCGGTCGCTCGAGCGGGAGGTGAAGAAGCTGCCGACGCTGCGCGGCCGCACGATCGTGAACGTCTTCTACGAGTCCTCGACGCGCACCTCGTCGAGCTTCGAGCTGGCCGCGAAGCGCCTGAGCGCCGACACGATGTCGATCAAGGCCGCCGGCTCGTCGGTGGACAAGGGCGAGTCGCTCAAGGACACGGCGCTCACGCTCGGCGCCTACGACCCGGACGTGATCGTGATCAGGCACCCGCAGATCGGCGCGCCGCAGCTCGTTGCCCGCTACACCGAGGCGCACATCGTCAACGCGGGCGACGGCAAGCACCAGCACCCGACCCAGGCGTTGCTCGATCTCTACGCGATCCGCGAGGAGCTCGGCCGGCTCGACGGCGTGCACGTGGCGATCGTCGGCGACGTCCTGCACTCGCGGGTTGCGCGTTCCAACATCCAGGCGCTGACACTGATGGGCGCGCGCGTGACGTTGGTCGGGCCGCCGCCGCTGATCCCGCGCGGGATCGAGGCGATGGGCTGCGAGGTCTCGCGCGACATCGGCGCGCTGGCGGCCGCCGACGTCGTCTACGTCCTGCGCATGCAGCGCGAGCGGATGCAGGAGGGCGCGAACTACGTCCCCTCGCTGCGCGAGTACACCGCCCAGTGGGGCGTGACGCCGGGGCGGCTGCGGCCAGGGCAGAAGGTGATGCACCCCGGGCCGATGAACCGCGGCGTCGAGATCGACCCGCGGGTCGCCGACGCGGCCGACGCGCTGATCGAGACGCAGGTGCGGGCCGGCCTCGTGGTCCGGATGGCGGTGCTCTACGACCTGCTCACGACCGGACCGGTCGGCGTGCGCAAGCCCGAGCCGCTGGAGGTCGCGTGATGCTGTTCGCGAAGCAGGGCCAGGGCATCGACGTCGTCGTCCGCGGCGCACGCGTGCTCGACCCGGTCGAACGGCTCGACGCCGTCTGCGACGTCCGCGTCGACCGGGGTGTGATCTCACAGCTCGGGACGAACGTCGAGGCGAACGGGCATCGCGTCGTGGAAGGCGCCGGCCTGACGCTCGCGCCGGCGTTCGTCGACCCGCACGTCCACCTGCGCGTTCCCGGCGGCGAGGACGAGGAGACGATCGCGTCGGGCACCGCTGCCGCCGCTGCCGGCGGCTACTGCGCGATCCTGGCGATGCCGAACACGGACCCGGTCGTCGACTCCGCGGCCGTGCTCGGCTCGCTCGTCGAGGACGCGAAGGCGGAGGCCGAGGTGCCGGTGGGCTTTCTCGCGGCGATCACGCGCGGGCAGGAGGGCGCCGAGCTGACGGAGATGGCCGAGCTCGCCGACCAGGGCGCGGCCGGCTTCACCGACGACGGGCGTCCGGTTGTGGCGCCGGGGCTGATGCGCCGCGCGCTCCAGTACCACGGCGTCACGGGGCGGCGGCTCGCGCTCCACTGCGAGGAGCCGACGCTCTCGCGCGGCGGCCAGATGCACGAGGGCGCGGTGTCGGCAGAGCTCGGGTTCACGGGCTACCCGTCGGTCGCCGAGAGCCTCATGGTCGAGCGCGACCTCTCGCTCGCGGCCTACGAGAACGAGCCGTTGCACCTGCTGCACCTCTCCGCCCGGGAGTCGGTCGCGGCACTGCGCGAGGCGCGGGTGAAGGGCGTGGCGGCGACGGCTGAGGTGACGCCGCACCATCTCTGCCTCACCGACGAGGCGGTTCGCTCGCTCGACCCGAACGTGAAGATGAACCCGCCCTTGCGCAGCGCGGACGACCGCGCGGCGCTGGTCGAGGGCCTGCGCGACGGGACGATCGGCTCGGTCGCGACCGACCACGCCCCGCACGCGCGGCACGAGAAGGAGGTGCCGTTCGAGGCGGCTCCCTTCGGGGTGACGGGGCTCGAGACGGCGTTCGCCGCGCTTTACACGACCCTCGTCGAGCCCGGGCTGCTGACGCTGGAGACGCTGCTCGAGCGGATGTCGGCCGGGCCCGCGCGCGTGTACGGACTGGAGCGGCCGCGGATCGCGGTCGGCGCCCCGGCGAACCTCGTCCTGCTCGACACGCAGGCGACCTGGCGGGTCGAGGAGGACGGCTTCCGTTCCCGCTCGGCCAACTCGTGGCTGCTCGGGCAAACGCTCAAAGGCCGGCCGCGCCTGACCGTGGCCGCGGGAAAGGTGGTGCACGCCGCATGACAACGGTACGCGTCCGGCTTGAACCCTGCAGCCCCTCGCTCGTCCAGCGGCGGCGAGCCGGCACAAAGCCGGGGTGCATGGCATGAGTGGCTTGCTGGTGCTGGAGGACGGGACCGTCTTTCGCGGCGAGGCCGTCGGCGCCGAGGG
>JBKPFI010000118.1:0-5487 GCA_046728775.1 Actinomycetota bacterium
CGCCCCAGCCCCCGCTGCGGGACTGCATTCCGACGGCCCAGGCCAGCCCGCGCTCGACGGCCTCGTGGCCGCGGTGGCAGCGGCGCAGCGCGAGCGCGACGACGACGGTGTCGTCGACGTCCGGGTAGAGGTCGTTCTCGAACTCGAAGGCCCAGCCGCCCGGGGCGAGGTCGGGCTTGCGGACGGCCCAGTCGCCGGCGACTGTCACCTCCTCCTTCAGGAGCCATTCGGCGGCGCGCACGAGCGCGGGGTGCTCGGGGCCGAGGCCGGAGTCGCGGAGCGCGAGCACCGCCAGCCCGGTGTCCCAGACCGGCGACTGGCACGCCTCGGGCCGCAGCCGGTCGCCTTCGTCGATCGTGAACCCCTCCCAGCCTTCGACCGCGCGCCTGAGCGTCTCGTCCTCGAAACCGTGGCCGAGCGCGGCGAGCATCAGGATCGACCACACCCACGGTGGTTGGATCCCGCCCCACGAGCCGTCCGCCTCCTGGTGCGCCCGCACCCATGCCTCCGCCGCCGCCAGGGCGCGGCGCCGGAGGCCAGTCGGTGGCGGAGGGCCCATGGTCTCGCCGGGGCGCGAGCCGATTTCCGCGAGATCGATGTCTGCGGGACGGACGGGGCGCAGCGCGCGGCAGGCTGCGAGCGGGACGAACGTGCCGCGGGCCCAGCAGGAGAAGTCGTAGATCGACAAGGGCGCCGAGGGCGGCAGCAGCACGAGCTCGACCGGGATCGGCGTCACCCGCTGCCAGGGCCACTGGCCGAGGACGGCGAGGAAGCACTTGGTGAAGATCCTCGTGCGCGGAATGCCGCCCTTGGAGCGGATGAAGTCGCGGCTCCTCGCCCCGGGGTCGACCCCCGCGAGCTTGAGCGCGGTGTAGGCCTCGACGGTCGTGTCGAGGTCCCCCGGGCCCTCGAACCAGATCGCCCAGCTGCCGTCGTCGCGCCGCCGCGCCAGGAGCTCGTTCGCGATCTTCCGGTCGAGCTCTGGCGTGCGGAGGCCGAGGACGTGTTGCCAGAAGAGATGCTGCGCGGTCATCGTCACGTTGGACTCCAGCTCGCCGACCCAGTAGCCCTCGGGGTGCTGCAGCTCGAGCAGGCGCTCGGTGGCCGCGTCGATCGCAGCGTCGAGGCGCGTCTCGATCCGCTCGGGAGCAACGGTCATGCCGCCACCTCCGCACGGGCCTGTGTGAGCAGCCGCGCAGCCGCCACCCCACTCCGGACCGCGCCCTCCATCGTCGGCGGCCAGCCGGTCGCCGTCCACGCGCCCGCGCGCGTCACGTTCGGCCGCTCCGTGGCCGGCCCGCGGCGCTCGCTCTCGCTGCCGGGCCGGACCGCGATCGTCGCCGCCGGCTCACGGCTCACGCGCGACCAGAGGAGGTCTGCCTGGCCGAGGCGATCGGTCACCTGAGCCGCGATCCGCTCGACGAGGTCGCGCCCGCGCAGCTCCATCAGCTCCGGCGCGCCGGACGAGACCACAGTCAAGTACTGGCCGCGTTCGGGCGCGTGGCCGGTAAGGGCGCCTCGGTCGAAGACCCAATGCGCGTCGCTGCCGAGCAGCGCTGCGAGCGGGCGGCGCAGCAACACCCGGTCGAACCAGAGGTGCACGCTGACGATCGGTGAGTCCTCGAGCTGCGGCTCGGGCTCACCCACCAGGCGCGCGCTCTCCCGCGGCGGCAGCGCGACAACCACCGCGTCGGCGTCGAGCTCGTCGAGGCTCTCGACCCGGTTCCCCGTGAGAACCGCCGCCCCGGCCGCCTCGAGCGCGCGGCCCGCTGCTTCGCCGTGCATCTCGCCAAGCGGCTTCGTCGGCAGGAGCAGCCGCGAGGCGGCCCGGCCGGAGCGAAGGGCAGTGGCCAGCGTGAACACGCCCGCCTCTGCGCTCGCCTCCTCGCTCCGCAGGTTCAGCGCCGGCCGCATGAAGACGTCCCAGAAGCGGTCGATCGCGAGCTGCGACTGGCCGTGGGCGCGCAGGTAGTCCCCGAAGGTCGCCGCGGTCGGCGGGCCCCTGCGGCCTGCAAGCAGGCGCAGCATCGCGAGGCGGTCCCCTCGCGGCACGTGCCGGTAGCGGAGCAGCGCGAGCGGCGAGTGACGGATCGTCGCGGTCCGGCGGCGCTCGTCGATCACCGGCAGCTCCAGCGGCATGCGGCGCAACGAGCCGCCTTCGCCGATCCGCTCCAGGAAGCGCAGGTACTCCCTGAAGCAGCCGAGCGCGATGTGCTGGCCGTTGTCGGGCGGCGGCTCGGGATCGCCCTCGCGCCGCGGCAGCGTCTGGACGGCGCCGCCGAGCGTCGGCCGCGCCTCGTACAGCTCCACCTCGTGGCCAGAGTCCAGTAGCTCTAGCGCCGCGCTCAGCCCCGCGAGCCCGCCTCCGACGACGGAGGCCTTCACCGGAGCAGCCCCGCGCCCACTATCCGCAACTTGGTCAGCGGCGAGAGCCGCAGCGAGCCGTCGAAGACGTCGAACCCCCGTGCCTCGATGCGATCGAGCGTAGCGCGGTAGAGCCCCGCGAAGGTGGAGACGCAGGCGGCGCTGCGCGAGTCCAGCGTCTCCAGCAGACCGAGCCCTTCCTCCAGGTACACACGCGCGCGCGAGGCCTGGAACGCCATCAGCGCCCGCCACTCCGGCCCCGCCCGCCCCTCGGCGATGTCACCCTCGGAAACCCCGTAGGCCGCAAGCTCCTCCTGCGGCAGGTAGACGCGCCCGAGCTCCCAGTCCTCGCGCACGTCTCGAATGATGTTGATCAGCTGCAGCGCCACGCCGAGCGTCTCGGCGCGCTCGGAGTCGTCGGAACCGTAGACAGCGACGCAGGCGACCCCGACCGCCCCCGCCACCAGGCGGCAGTAGGCCTGCAGGGCCGCGAAGTCGGCGTAGCGGTCCTGCTCGGTGTCCTGCAGGCCGCCGGCGACGAGGTCGTGCAGCGGCCGGTCCGGGATCGAGTAGCGCGAGCGCGCGTCGGCAAGCGCCACGAGCATTGGGTCGTCCGAGCCGGAGTCGAGCTCGTCGCGCAGCGCCCGGAGCCGCGCGTGCTTCTCCTCGACCGGGAGGTTGCCGTCGGCGATATCGTCGACGCGTCGCGCGAAGGCGTAGATCGCCGCGATCGCCCGTCGCTTCGGCCGCGGCAGCACCATGATCCCGTAGGCGAAGTTGCGCGCCTCGCGCCTCGTGATGCGCTCGCCCTCGGCATACGCCGCCTCGACGCTCTTGGGGGGGCCTCCACCGCCCCATGAGCGGGGGAAGGGGCACCGGGGGGAACCGGGAGGTTCCCCCTCTTGCACTCCTCGTCGCACGCGGCGACCTGCGCGCCGCGTGGGACGAGGCGTGTCCTGAAGAAGGGGGCTCGTGGCGGAAACCTGGTTTCCCCCACGGGAGCGAGCCGCAGGCGAGCGACGGTCACCTGATCGCCGCCAGCGCCAGCCGCACGCGCGAAGGACGCGGCCGCCCGTTGAAGATGTCCCAGTCTGCGCGCTCGAGCGCGTCGAGCGCCGCGAGCCCGCCCCGCGCGAACAGCGCCACCGCCCGGCCGACGCGGCCGCCACCGAGCTGCCGCCCCAGCTCCTCGCCGGAGCCGAGCAGCCCCCGCGCCCGCTCCGCCTCGAACTCGAGCAGCCGGCGCAGCTCCGGGCTCGGGCGGTCGAGCTCCGTCACGGCGAAGCGCCGCCGGTCCTCGGCCGGCAGGTAGACGCGCCCGAGCTCGAGGTCCCGCGGCACGTCCTGTAGGAAGTTGACGAGCTGCAGGCCCGTGCAGACGTCGTCGGAGAGCGCGACCAGCTCCGGCTCCGTCCGCCCGAGCACGCCGAGCACGAGCCGTCCGACCGGATCCGCGGAGTGGACGCAATAGTGCTTCAGATCGGCCCAGGTCTCGTAGGCGGAGATGCGCTGGTCCATGCGGTTCGCCTCGATCAGCCGCAGGAAGGGCTCGCGCGGCAGCGAGCACGCGCGGATGGTCGGCTGCAGCTCCCGCATTACCTCCCAGCTCGGCTCGCAGGTGTAGCAGGCCTCGAGCTCGGCCTCGAGCTCGTCCAGAACTGCCTCGCGGTCGCCTTCGTACTCATCGCCGAGCATGTCCACGAGCCGCGCGAAGCCGTAGATGGCGCGCAGGTGCGGCCGCAGCGCCCGGGGGAAGAGGAAGGAGGCGACGGGGAAGTTCTCCGTCCGCGCCCGTGCGGCGACCGAGCTCGCGGAGGCCGGGTCCATGGCGTACACGATGGCGCGCGGCCAACCGCCTAGTCAAACCGCGATCGGTGCTAGCTCTGGCGGGCGGACGCAGGTGCCGGCGGGCGCACCGAGGAAGCGCCGGGTGCGCTCCGCCAGACCTGCGTCAGCGAGACCCCGGGCCTGAGCCCCCGCTTCGCGGCCTCTCCTGCCGGAAGCTCGAGCACGGCCCGTGCCCCTCTGCACGCCGCCATGCGCCATGGGCGCAGATCGGCGGCGATCTTCACGACGCGGTCCGTGGAGTCGAGGAAGACCGCATCGATGGGGAACCGCATGAAGCCGGTATGGATCGATGACGCCGGCCGGAGCAGCATCCCCTCACCCGAGGAGAAGCCGCTCCGGCCGAGGAGGCCGCGAAGGCGGGCGAAGGCGGTCTCGGCGAGGAGACAGCTCTCGCAGACGACGTCGCCGTCGTCGTTCGCCAGTGCGACCTGAGGCAAGGGCATGGCTAATACCCGATGTGGATGTGGTCGTAGTGGTTGGCCAGCGGGAAGGAGGGTCCGCCGAGGCCGAGCAGCGAGATCACCTGCGCCGGCAGCATCCCGCCGGGGAGCATCAGGATCCCGCGGACGGCGTGCTCGGTCAGCCCGCCCGGCTGCTGGTGCCCTGCGATCGGGGTGTCGTTCAGCGCGGCGATGTCGACTGCCCGCCCGTAGATGTGGGCCGAGACGACGCCGGGCCGCGCGTACAGCCGGTGGCCGCTGATCAGACACGAAACCGTCACCTCGCGGTAGGTCTGGGCGAGGTAGAGCAGCAGCGCCAGCACGCGCACGTCGACGTGGCCCGAGGCGACGTCGTGCCGGCCGCCCGAGTAGATCAGCAGGCGGGGGTTGTGCAGTACGCGGTCCTGCAGGTCGCGCTTTTGGGAGACGAGCCCGCGGACGAGGCTCGCGAGGCCGACGGCGCGGTAGTAATGGCGCAGGGCGACGACGCGGTCGGCAACCGCCGTGTCGCTCGAGTACGCGAGCGCGGCGGCCCACGGGTTCGCGCGACCCCCGAGCCCCGAGAGCCGGAACGCGAGCTTGCGCGTGGCGGCCGAGCCCGCCGGGACACGGCCGTTGTGGCCTGACGCGCGCAGCGTCGCGAGCACCAGCGCCCAGTCGACGTGCGCCTGGCGGGAGAACGCGACGAGGTCGCGCGCGAACCCGAGCCGGAGCCTCGCGGCGGGCGGTGTCGGGTCGGGAGCTGGCTGGTTGAGCCAGACCGTCGAAGCCGGGTCGTCCTTGACCTCGGGGTCGAGGGCGGGCGGCTTGGCGGCAGGCTGGGACGTCCGGTGCG
>JBKPFI010000220.1:0-8430 GCA_046728775.1 Actinomycetota bacterium
GTGTACGGCTGCGCGCCGCCCGAGATCGAGAAGTTGATCACGTTGACGCCGTCGAGGATCGCCTGCGCCACCGCCGACACGGAGTCGGAGCTGAAGCAGCCGGCCTCGAGGCAGACGCGGTACATGATCACACGAGCGCCAGGCGCGATCCCGCAAACGGGCCCGCGCTCGACGCCGTACAGCACTGCGGAGGCGACGCAGTCGCCGGCCGCCGTCGTCGTCGTGTGCGTGCCGTGACCCTCGGAGTCACGCGCAGAGCACTGGTGCGTCGTGTTGTTGCAGAACTCGTTGGCGTCCGCGCCGATGGCGGCCATGTAGGTGGCCGTCTTGGCGTAGGCGCCGATCAGCTTGTCGTTGCAGTCGAACGGTGGCCCGAGATGAGCGGTGTCGCTGCCGTCACCGAAGTCACAGCCGAACGAGCCGCCGATCGCGGGCAGGCCCAGGTCGGCGAGCATCGGGTGCTCCGGCCAGACGCCGGTGTCGATTACGCCGACCTTGACGTTTTCCGCGGCGTGGACGTCACCGCCGAGCGAAGGCCAGACGGCCTGCGCGCCGATGAACGTCGTGTTGTCGTCGAGCGGCTGGCGCAGCGCATCGCGCTGGACCGCGTCGACGCCCCTGACGCGCAGGAGCTTCGCGATCTGGTTGGCCGGCACCCGAGCGGCGACGCCGCCGTAGACGGTGCGGAACTCGGTGCCGATGCGCGCCCGCGGCACCAGCGCCCGGATCGCGCGGTTGATCCGCGCCGTGCGCGCGGCCGTGTAGCGGTTGTACCTGGCCACCGCGACCCTGTTGCGGGCCAACGACTTCCCGGTCGCCCTAGGGCTCGTCGCGGGCAGGCCGTGGATCCGGCCGTTGTACGACGCGAGCGCGTCGAAGTCGTACTTGATCATCACGTTGACCAGCTTCGAGCCGTGCAGGTGGAGCAGCGAGCGGTCGGTCTTCGCCGCGTAGCCGCTCTGCGACTTCGCGCCGGTGAACGTCGCGCCCGGTGTGATCGTGTTCGGCTTGGCGACGAAGTTCCCCGAGTACGCGTTGCGCGTGCCCGAGGCCGTGCTCGTCGCCGCGACCGTCAACAGCCCAGCAAGTGCGGCGGCTGCAACGAGAATCGGAACGCTCCGGCGAAGCCGGCGCGCCCGCGCGTTACGTCTTGACAAGGCGAGCTCTCCTCTCCCCACGATGAATGCCCCGGGCAAGTCCTCGGAAGCCCGAGACCCAGTGCGCGGATTTTCCGACACCCCTGGCGCCGAGTCAAGCTTTCGATACTTACGTGCCGGTTTCGACAGTTGTGCTAGTCGCCGTGCGGCTTCGCCATCTTGCGGTAGTCGAGGGCCTCATCGAGTGTGGCCTCATCGACGCCCGCGTCGCGCGCGACCTCGCGTAGCGATCGGCCCGAGCTCCCCGCCTCCTTGACGATCTCCGCCGCCTTGTCGTAGCCGATGTACGGGTTGAGCGCGGTCGCCGCGGACAGCGTGAGCTCGGCATAGCGCTCGCAGACCTCGCGGTTCGCCTCGATCCCGTCGACGCAGCGCTCGGCGAACAGGCGCGACGCGCTCGCGAGCAGCTTGATCGAGTCGAGCAGGTTGCGCGCGAGCAGCGGCACGAAGACGTTCAGCTCGAAGTGCCCTTGCAGGCCGCCCACCGTGATCGCCTGGTCGTTGCCGATCACCTGTGCGGCAACCTGTGTCACGACCTCCGGGATCACCGGGTTGACCTTCCCGGGCATGATCGAGCTGCCCTTCTGAAGCTCCGGCAGGAAGAGCTCCGCCAGGCCCGCGCGCGGGCCCGAGCCCATGAAGCGGATGTCGTTCGCGATCTTCGTCAGCGAGACGGCGACGACCTTGAGCGCTCCCGAGGCCTCGACCATCGCGTCGCGGGCGGCCTGCGACTCGAACGGATCGGCAGGCGGCGAGATCTCAAGGCCGGTGTCCTTCTGTAGACGCGCGCGCACGCGCGAGGCGAACTCCGGGTGGGTGTTGAGCCCAGTGCCCGTCGCCGTGCCGCCGAGCGGCACCTTTCCGAGGCGCGGCAGCGCGTCGCGTACCCGCGCGGAGCCCTCGCGCACCTGCGCCGCGTAGCCGCCGAACTCCTGGCCGAGCGTGACCGGCACCGCGTCCATCCAGTGCGTGCGGCCCGACTTGACGACGTCGTCGAACTCCTCGGCCTTGGCCGCGAGCGACTCCGCCAGCCGGTCGAGCGGGGGTAGCAGCTGGTGCGTGAGCTCGTCCAGCGCCGCCAGGTGGACGGCCGTCGGGAAGACATCGTTCGACGACTGACCCATGTTGACGTCGTCGTTCGGGTGGACATCGTCGCCCGCGAGTGCGGCGATCACCTCGTTGGCGTTCATGTTCGAGGAGGTGCCCGAGCCCGTCTGGAAGACGTCGATCGGGAACTGGTCGTCGAGCTCGCCCGCGGCGATCCGGTCGGCGGCAGCGGCAATGCGTTCGGCCTTGTCGGCGTCGAGCAGCCCGACCTCGGCGTTGACGCGAGCCGCGGCCGCCTTGATGCGGCCGAGCCAGCGCGCGACCGGCGCCGGGATCGGCTCGCCCGACACAGGGAAGTTCTCGACGGCCTTCATCGTCTCACCGCCCCACAGCTGTTCTTGTTCCTCTGCTCGCGCCACTAGTCGGTGGAGTATTTCGGCTGAACCTTCTCGCCGCGGATGCGTGCGATGGCGTTGTTCGCCGCGATTGCGGCCTCGCCCATGCCGATCGTGATCAGCGTGATCTTGCCCTCGTAGCCGGCGACATCCCCGGCCGCATAGACGCCGGGGAGGCTCGTCTCGCACGTCGTCGGGTCGATCTTGATCTGGCGCTTGCCGTGGAGCTCGAGCCCCCAGTCGGCGATCGCGCCGAGGTGCGAGTGGAAGCCGAGCAGCGTGATCAGCGCGTCGCAGGGAACCTGCTCGTGCTCGCCCGTCTTGGTGTTCTCGATCGTGACCGCCTGGACGCTGCCGTCGCCGTGGATCTCCCGCACCTCGCAAGGAGTGAAGATCCGGACACGCCCTTCGCCCTCCAGGGCACGCGCCTCGTTGACCGAGGATTCCAGTGCCCGGAAGTTGTCGCGCCTGTGGACGAGCGCAATCGGCGTCCTCGCGGTGTCCTGGAGGCCGAGGGTCCAGTCGAGCGCGGAATCGCCGCCCCCGACGATGACGCACGTCCGGTCGCGGAAGACGTCCTTCTCGCGGACGAAGTAGTGAACGCCCTTGTCCTCCCAGTCCTCGATCCCCTCGATCCCGAGCTTGCGCGGCTCGAAGGCGCCGTGGCCGGCGGTGATGATCAACACGCGCGAGAGGTACGGGCCGCCCTTGTCGGTGCCGATCGCGAGCAGCTCTTCGCCGTCTTGGCTCAGCCGCTCGAGCGTCTGAACCTCCTCACCGAGACGAACCTCGGCGCCGTATTGGAGGCCCTGATCGGCGCAGAGCTCGACGAGCTTCGTGCCGAGGATCTTCGGATGCCCCGCGACATCGTAGATGTGCTTTTCGGGGTAGACCGCGGCGACCTGCCCGCCGAGCTGTTCGAGGCTCTCGATGATGCGTACCGACGCATCGCGGTGACCGGCGTAGTAGGCGGCGGCGAGACCGGCAGGGCCGGCTCCGAGGATCGCGATGTCGAGGACGCCGTCGGTGCTCACTCGACCAGAATGCTAACCGCGGCCTCCCTGGCACCAGTCGCGAGTCGAGGCCGTGTTGCTCTCGGTCGACAGCACGCTCGCAAGGCGAGCCCGCTTGGTGGCTTGGTGCGACAGCGTGCGATTGATAGCGTCCCGCGCGAACTGCGGAAAGGGAGGGAGCTGTGGCCAGCATCGAGATCAAGAACTTCGACTCACCGGATGAGACTCGCCCGTTCGAAGGCAACGGGCACGCAGATGTCCTGAACATTGGCGGCCATGTGGTCGGCAAGGGCGTCTTCGAGCCGGGCTGGAAGTGGAGCGACAACATCAAGCCCATCGCTGGCACGGAGTCGTGCGAGGTCTCCCACTTGGGCTACGTCATCTCTGGGCGAATGAAGATCTATGCCGACGACGGCAGCGAGGGAGAGATCGGCCCGGGTGATGTCTACGCACTCCATCCCGGCCACGATGCCGAGGTCGTCGGTGACGACCCCTGTATCGCTCTCGACTTTGGTGAGTTCGGCGAGTACGCCAAGCGCCGGTGATTCGGAGGCGGTGGTCTGACGCCGCGCTTTCGCGCGGCTCGCTCCGGTGACCCTCCGGCAGACTGGCCAAGTGAGGACTCCGACGCCCGGCATGACACGTACAAACGAGTTGAGGTGGCGCGCCTGAGCTCTACTGCGCGCGACCGCGGCACCCGCGCCACCAGATGACGATCTTCCGGGACAGCATCCCGATCTGGAAGGTCGGTAACCCAGACCGCCCTGCATGGTCGGAGGAGCCGTAGGAATCAAGCTCCGGGTGACATTCCCCGCACGCTGGCCCAGGCGCGGTCGGTTAACACCGGAGATCGGAGGTTGAGCCGCGTGCCAGCGTGCCCAACTTGCGGCAACTGGCCTCGGCGAGGATGCTTGGGCGGCGGCGATGCTCGTCTTCATTGGCAAGCGGTTGCTGGGGGCCGTGCTGCTCCTTTTCGTGGTGACCGCGATTGTCTTCGTGATGTTCTTCATGCTCGGGGACTCGCGGAAATCCATCGGGGGCGGCGGCTTCGCGGAGTCGCAAGGGCAGTTCGACACCCGCGGCTCCGTTGCGGAGCAGTACGTCCGGTTCGTGGGCAACGTGGTCCTCCACGGCGAGCTCCCCGAGTCGCCGCATCAGCGGCAGCCCGTGACCACGGTGATCGCTCACACCCTTCCCGTGACGGCGTCGCTCGTCATCGGGGGCACGATTCTGTTCCTGCTGATCTCCTTCCCGATCGCGCTGCTCTCGGCGCTCAGGCCGCGCTCGCTGCTCGACAGGGGGCTGATGCTCCTCGTTCTCGTCGGGCTCTGCGCCCACCCGGTCTGGCTCTCGCTCGTCTTCTCGTACGTCTTCGGCCTCAAGCTTCACTGGTTCCCGTTGGCCGGGTACTGCGACCTCGTCTACGACCCGGAGAGTTCGAATCAATGCGGCGGCCCGCGTTACTGGGCCTACCACCTGTTCCTGCCGTGGCTGACTTTCGCGATGATCTTCACGGCCCTGTACGCGCGGATGATCCGAGCGAATCTCCTCGAGGCGATGAACGAGGACTACGCGCGCACGGCGCGCGCGAAAGGTGCCGGGACCTTCCGCGTGCTGCGCGCCCACGTCCTGCGCAACGCGCTGCTCCCCGTCGTCACGATGATCGGCATGGACATCGGCGTCGCCTTCGCCGGCGCGATCTTCATCGAAGACATCTTCCAGCTCCCGGGAATGGGGCAGCTGCTCGTTCTCTCGATCGCACTCGTCGACCTCCCGACGACGCTCGGGATCGTGCTCACCGTGAGCATCGTGGTCGTGCTCGCGAACCTGATCGTCGACATTGTCTACCCGCTCGTGGACCCGCGCGTCCGCCTCCCCGGCAAGGGGGACGCCATGCCCGCTTCGCGCGGGATGCGTCGTCAGCTTCGCGCGCAGCGGCGTGAGGCCACGGAGTCGGCGAGGTGAGCCCGAAGGCTTGGTCGTGTCCTCGGTGTTGACCCATTCGCCGCGGCGGCGGGCTCTGCCCGTCGCCGCGGCTACGGCCGTTCGAAGAAGATGAAGTAGTTCGAAGTCGTCATGGCTCGCGCGTCAGCGCGAGCCGGACTTCGAACTACGAACAGCCTGAGCCGCAACCCGCAGCGCCTTCGGGCGCTTCGCCTTCCTCCACCTGGAAGGAGTGGCCGCAGCCGCACGAGGCCGAGACGTTCGGGTTGTTGATCGCGAAGCCGGCCTGGAGTCCCTCGACCCAATCGATCTCCGTGCCGGCGAGGTAAGGCGCGCTAAAGGGGTCGACCACCACCGGAACGCCGTGGCTCGCGAGCTCGTGGTCGCCCTCCTGCGGGCCGCGGTCGAAGCCGAGCTGGTACTGGAAGCCCGAGCACCCGCCGCCCTGGACGGCGATGCGCAGAACGGCGGCCTCGCCCTCGGGCTCTTCGGCCATCAGGTCCCGGATCTTCGCCGCCGCGCTCTCGGTGAGCGACACGATGGTCAGCGGTTGCTCTGTCGTCGCCATCCGGGCCATCGTAGCAGCGTCCCCTGACCGCCCGAATCCCCCTCCCGGGACTGTAGGAAACGCCGAGTTTGTAACAGCTGTCTCACGCTTGGTTGAGCCGTTTTTCTCCTCGCTCGTGGCTCCCTCCAACCTGGTAGTTTCCGGCTCGCCCACCGCGGGGAGGATCGCGTGCTCGACAGCTGGTTGCCCTTTCTGATCTACGGCCTCTTCGCGCTCGCCATCCCGCTTTCGATGATGTTCGCCTCGTTCGCGCTCGCGACGCGCGCGCACCGCCGCGCACGCGTCCGCACCCTTCCCTTCGAGTCTGGAGTGTCCACAGGCCCGACCAAGTCGAGCCGCTTCACGATCAGCTTCTACCTGACGGCAATGCTCTTCATCGTCTTCGACATCGAGATCGTCTTCCTCTACCCGCTCGCCGTGATCCTCCACGAGCTCGCCTGGTTCGGCTTCGTCGAGTTCCTGTTCTTCATCGTCATCCTCGCGCTCGCGTACGTGTACATCTGGCGGAAAGGGGCCCTTGAATGGCGCTGAGACATCGCTTGCGATGTCGACCTCAGGTCGTGCGGGCTTTGCCCGTGCGACCGTCTGCGTCGCTGTCCAGGTACGCCGACCCGAAGGCGGTGCGCTCGTGAAGCGGCTCGCGGACTACGGCCTCAACTCCGAGCGCGTCCAGTGGCGCGGGAAGGGCCCGGGCGTCTTCGAGTCCGAGCTCGGCGACCTCGAAGAGCGCCTAATGCTGACCACCGTGGACAAGGCCGTCCACTGGGCGCAGTCGAGCTCCGTCTGGCCCGACACCTTTGGGCTCGCCTGCTGCGCGATCGAGATGATGTCGATCGTCTCCGCCCGCTACGACGTGGCGCGCTTCGGCGCTGAGGTGTTCCGCTCCTCGCCGCGCCAGGCCGACCTGCTGATCGTCTCCGGCCGAGTCGCGCACAAGATGGCCGCGCCGCTGCGCCAGATCTACGACCAGATGCTCGAGCCGAAGTGGGTGATCGCGATGGGGGCTTGCGCGAGCTCGGGCGGGATGTTCAACAACTACACGGTGCTGCAGGGCGTCGACAAGATCGTCGCCGTCGATATCCACGTCCCCGGCTGCCCTCCCCGGCCGGAGGCGCTGGTCGAGGGGATCGTCCGGCTGCAGGAGAAGATCAAGGCGGGAGTGCCACCGGCGTACGAGATCCGCGGAGTCGCATCCTGACCTACGAGGGCGTCCCCGGCCTCGTCGAGACGCGAGAGGCGCACGGCGAGACGACGCTCGTGATCGACCCTCCGCGCCTGGTCGAAGCGTGCACGCACCTCCGCGATACCGAGGGCTTCTCGATGCTCGCCGACCTGACGCCGACCGACTACCTGGGCTGGGGCCGGCCCGGTGTTGCCGGTTACATCGGCACCGCAGGCGGCCGCGACCTGAACGCGCCTGGCTCTCAGGGCCTCGAGCGGTCGCCCGAGCCGAAACCGAAGCGCTTCGCGATGAACTACCACCTCGTCGCCGTTCCGGGCGGGCAGCGCGTGCGCGTCCAGGTCTGGCTCGACGAGGACGAGCCGGTCGAGAGCGTCGTCTCGGTCTGGCCGACGGCCGACTGGCACGAACGGGAGGCCTGGGACATGATGGGCATCCGGATCGAGAGCCACCCGAACCTCTCCCGCATCCTGATGGAGGACGACTGGGAGGGGCATCCGCTCCGCAAGGACTACCCGATCGGCGGCGAGCCGGTCCGCTTCTCAGGGGAGGAATAGGTGGCGCTCGCCCCCGAGAGGCCCCGGATCTACGAGGGCTCGCGCATCCCGCAGCCGATTCCGACGATCCTGCAGATTCCCGAGGAGCTGCGTGACTCGGAGGACGTCCTCGAGATCAACTTCGGGCCGAACCACCCCTCGACGCACGGGGTGTTGCGCCTGGTGATCGAGCTGCACGGTGAGACTGTGGTCGGACTGCGCGCGGTGATCGGCGACCTGCACACCGGCTTCGAAAAGAACATGGAGCAGAAGAGCTGGTGGAAAGCGATCACCTACGCGCCCCGGATCGACTACCTCTCCTTCCAGGCCAACGAACTCGTCTTCGTTCTCGCGGTCGAGAAGCTACTCGGCCTCGAGATCCCGCTGAAGGCAACGTGGATGCGGATGTGCCTCGCGGAGCTGAACCGGATCCACTCGCACCTGGTCTGGCTCGGAACCGCGGCGCTCGAGCTGGGAGCGATCTCGATGTTCTGGTACTGCTTCCGCGAGCGCGACTCGATCCTCGACCTGTTCGAGCTGGTCACAGGGGCGCGCATGCACACGCGCTACTACCAGGTCGGCGGGCTCGC
>JBKPFI010000394.1:0-9828 GCA_046728775.1 Actinomycetota bacterium
CGCGGCGAGGTCGAGGGTGTGCCGGTCGCCCTCCGCGATCCCGTGGTCGACGGCGTAGCGGACGAGCGCCGGCCCGGCAAGCGTGATCAGCGTCGAGACGATCACGGCCGCCGCCGCCCACAGGTAGAGACGCCGGACCTCGCGGATCTGCCCGCGCGTCTCGCGCCAGACCTGGCGTAGCGAGGCGCGCTCGGTCATGCCGCCTCCTCGAGCGCGAGCAGCGCGCGATAGCGGGGGGAGCGGCGCAGGAGCTCGCCGTGCGTCCCCTGCTCGACGATCCTGCCTCCCTCGAGCACGGCCACACGGTCGGCGAGCGCAATCGTCGCCGGGCGATGGGCGATCACGAGGGTCGTGCGCCCGCGCATCACCTCGGCGAGCGCCGCGCGAATCTCGTGCTCCTTGGTCGCGTCGACGGCCGAGGTCGCGTCATCGAGGACGAGCACCGCGGGATCGGCGAGGATCGCGCGCACGATCGCGATCCGCTGCCGCTGGCCGCCGGAGAGCGAGAAGCCGCGCTCGCCGAGCACGGTGTCGTAGCCGTCGGGGAGGTTCGCGATGAACTCCGCCGCGCCCGCCAGCTCCGCCGCGCGCCGGACGGAGGCGTCGTCCGCCTCGGGCCGGCCGACGCGGATGTTCTCGCGGAGGCTTTCGCTGAAGAGGAAGGTCTCCTCGAAGACGAGGGCCACGGCTCGGCGCACGTCTGCGAGCCGTAGGTCGCGGAGGTCGAGGCCGTCGAGCAGGACGCGGCCGTGCTCGGGGTCGTAGATACGCGCCAGCAGGCCGGCCACGGTGCTCTTGCCGGAGCCCGTCGCGCCGACGAGCGCGAGCGACTCGCCGGGCGCCACGTGCAGATCGAGGCCGTCGAGGACGGCGTGGTCGCCTTCGTGGCCGAAGCGGACTCGCTCCAGCCGCACGTCGCCGCGGGGGGGATGGTCGAGCTCCTGCGGGTGGCGCGGCTCGCGCAGCCGGGGCTCTGCCTCCAGCACCTCGGTGATCCGCCCGCTCGCGGCCAGCGCCTTCTGCAGCGTCGTCACCCGCTGGCCGAGCACGCGGAGCGGCCAGACGAGCATCACGACGTACGCGCTGAAGGCGACGAACGAGCCGGTGCTCAGGTCGCCGGCGATCACACTTCGGCCTCCGAGCCAGAGCACCGCGGCGATCCCGAGCAGCGGCAGCATCTCGAGAAACGGGTTGAAGACGGCGTCGAGGCGCGCGAGGTCGAGCGCCCGCTGGAGGACCTCGTCGCTGCGGCGGCGGAAGCGCCCGGAGAGCGCGTCGCCCGCTCCGAGCCCCTTCACGACGCGGATGCCGCTGACCGTCTCCTCGACGAGCGTGGAGGCGTCGGCCCAGGCTGCCTGCAGGCGGCGGGTGCCGAGGTCGTACCTGCGCGAGTAGCGCCAGCCCGCGAGCGTGACGAGCGGCACGGGGATCAGGACGACGAGCGCGAGCTGCCAGTCGAGCGCCAGCATCACGATCGCGACCGCGACCACCGTGACGAGGTAGCCGATCGTGTGGCCGATCGCGTCCATCATCCGGGCGACGTGCTGGGCGTCCGACGAGGCGCGGCTGAGCAGCTCGCCGGGGCCGACGCGGTCGTGGTAGGCGGCGTCGAGCCGGAGTGCGTGGGCGAAGAGCGCGTCCCGCACGCGCGCGTCGGAGCTCGAGCGGTTGCGGATCGCGAAGATATGGCGGAAGCCGCCGCCGACGACCTCGAGCAGGCCGACGCCGAGCAGGGCCAGCAGCCAGAGCACCAGCGCGTGGTGGTCATCGGCGACGACCCCGTGGTCGATGGCGTACTTGACGATCAGCGGCGCGGCCACCGCTCCGACCTGCCAGAACAGGCCGGAAACGACGGCGCCGACGACACCGCCCCGTTGCTCGCGCACGATCGCGCGCACGAATCGCCACGCCGCGGCGCGGCGTACCTCGGGTTCCCCCATGCCCACAAACCTACCGAGCACGTGTCCGGAAGGGCCGTGTCGTGGGGACAGTCGCTGAGACTAGGCTGCGGCCGACATGAGGCCGCCGATCGAGCAGCGATTCTCGCGGCCCTCGGTGATGGGGGTCGTGAACGTCACGCCGGACTCGTTCTCGGACGGAGGCGTGAACCTCGATCCCGCCGACGCCGTGGTTTCCGCCCGGCGCATGCTGGCCGACGGGGCCGCAATCGTGGACGTCGGCGGCGAGTCGACCCGTCCCGGCGCGGAAGGGGTGAGCGCCGAGGAGGAGCTGGCGCGCGTGGTGCCGGTGCTGGAGCGGCTCCAGGGCGAGGTCCCGGTCTCGATCGACACGTCGAAGGCCCAGGTCGCGCGGATGGCCCTCTCGCTCGGAGCGGAGCTCGTCAACGACGTGACCGCCCTGCGCGGCGACCCGACGCTTGCCGACGTCGTCGCCGAGTCGGGCGCCTACCTTTGCCTGATGCACATGCAGGGCGAGCCGCGCACGATGCAGGCCGACCCGCGCTACGACGACGTGGTCTCCGAGGTCGCCGCGTTCCTCGAGGAGCGCCTCGGCGCCGCGGTCGAATCAGGCATCCGGGAGGAACGGATCTGCCTCGACCCGGGAATCGGCTTCGGCAAGACCGTCGAGCACAACTTCGAGCTCATCCGCCGCCTCGACGAGCTGACGGCGCTCGGCCGCCCGGTGCTCGTCGGGTTTTCGCGCAAGAGCTCGCTCGGGAAGCTCCTCGGCGACCCGCAGGCGACCACCGGCTCGGTCGCGGCCAGCGTCGGCGCCGCCGTCGCGGCCTACGAGCGCGGCGCGACGATCCTGCGCGTCCACGACGTCCGCGAGCACGTCGAGGCGCTCACCGCCGCCCGCGCCGTCTTCGCATGATGGTGCTGGTCGAGCTCACCGGCCTGGAGATCCCGGGCCGCCACGGCGTCGAGATGCGGGAGCGCGAGACCGAGCAGCAGTTCCTCTACGACATCGAGCTCGAGCTCCGCGAACCGCCCGCGGACGAGATCGAACGGACCGTCGACTACCGCGCGGTCGTCGCGCTGGCACGAGAGGTCTCCGCGGGCCGGCAGTTCCACCTTCTCGAGACGCTCGCCGCCGCGCTTGCCGACGCGCTGCTGGAGCAGTTCCCCGCCAACCGGGCCCGAGTTCGCGTGCGCAAGCCGCAGGTACAGCTCGACGCGCCGGTGGACTACGTCGCGGCGACTGTCGAACGACGCGCCTAGCGGACGGGCGAGACGCTCAGCGAGTACCCCGCCTGCACACTGGTCTTCGGCAGGAAGACGTCCACGTAGACGTACTGGGGCGACCCGCGCCCCTTCAGCGTCACGCGCTCGAAGCGCTTGCCCGCGTGCGCCGAGGAGCCGAGCAGGTCTCGCCTCGCGGCGGCGCCGCGCTCGAAGACCGTCCTCGTCTGCGTGCCCCAGATCTCGAGGTTCACGTTCGCGGTCGGGCGCACCGTCACCCTCACCTGGCCGCGCGGCGGGAGGAGGATCCGGTAGACGTCCTCGGGATCCTCACGTCGTTCGACCGTCGCCGCGATCGAGGCCCGCGGCCGCCGGCGGGTGGTCAGCGGTGGCTTGCCCGCGCGCGTGAGCCCGTTCGGCTTGACGAGGTACACGTCCTCGTTCGGCTCGTCCGGATCGGGCGCGGGTACCCTGCGCGCGAGCGCCGCCGCCACGTTGAGGATCCCATAGCCGGTGTTCGCGTCCCAGCCGCGCTTGCCGACGTCGCGCGCCGAGCGGCGCATCAGCTCGAACAGCTGCATGTTCGTCAGCTTCGGCCGCAGCGTCCAGACAGCGGCCGCAGCGGCCGAGACCAGCGGTGCGGAGAAGCTCGTCCCGTCGACGGAGGCGTAGGGCTGAGTACCCGGAGGGGCCCAGACCTGCGGGATCGCGACTGGGACGTCCTGGCCGGGAGCCGCGAGATCCATCGCAGGGGACGCGCTCGAGAAGCTCGTCACGCGGTCGCCTTCGTCGGTCGCGCCGACCGTGAGCACGTGCGGGAAGCTCGCCGGGTACGAGAGCGAACTGCCGCCCTCGCGGTCGTTCCCGGCCGACGCGACCACGAGCGATCCCTCGCCGACGAGCGTCATGATCGCGCGCTCCTCGACCGGGATCCGGTCGAAGCCGCCGAGGCTGAGGTTGACGACCCCGGGCCCTGAGCGCGCCGCGGCCGCAAGCCCGGCGATCTCGTCTCCGACGGTGAGCACCCCGGTCGGGCTCGCGTCCCAGAGCTGCAGCTTCGCCTGCGGATACATGCCGACGAGGCCCTTCCCGTTCACGGGCGCGGCGACCACGGACGCGGTTGCGGTGCCATGCAGCTCGTCCTCGTTCGCGCCGAAGCTCTGCCTGTTCAGGGGGAACGTGTTGGGCCGGCCGGCGAACTCCTCGTGCGCAAGGTCGACGCCGGAGTCGACCATCGTCACGGGCACTCCGGGACCGGGAGCGACCCAGTTCGTGGCCCCGACGTGCGCGGTCCACCACTCGGTCGCGGACAGCGGGTCGGTGAACTGGCTGAAGAAGCCGCCGGGGGCGCTCGGGTCGGTGCCCCGCGGGAAGTCGGGCGTCACCGAGCGGACGAGGCCGCGCCGCTCGAGGCGCGGAAGCAGCCGCTCGGCCGCCCAGCTCGGCAGGCGCCACAGACCCATCGACGGGGCGAGCAGCTCGCCGCCCGCGTGCCGCAGCGCCGGTGCGGCCGCTTCACCGCGGAGGTGGTCGAGCTCGACAAGCGTGCGCGGATACGCCTGAAGCCCCTGGAGCGAGCGAGAGCCTGACACCACGGGCCGCCCTGGGTGGCTCAGCACGGCCGCCTGAGCCGGCGAGCAACAGCCGAGGACCACGAGAAGCAGCGCGAGCCGGCGCATGAGGCGCACACGGTAGCTAGGACGGGCAGGCGATGCCCGAGAATCCCAGGATGGTGAGGAGCTTCGTCGGGCTCGGCTCGAATCTCGGCGACACGCGCGAGCAGATTCGCCGCGCCGTCGAGCTGCTGGGGGCCGAGAACGGCGTCGAGGTCGTCGCCGTCTCCAGGCTGCGCGAGACCGACCCGGTCGGCTACGAAGAGCAGCCGCGCTTCCTGAACGGCGCCGCCGAGCTCCGCACGACGCTCTCGGCCCGCGAGCTGCTCGAGCGGCTGCTCGCGATCGAGCGCCGCCTCGGGCGCGTGCGGGGCGTCGGCCCCCGCTACGGCCCGCGAACGATCGACCTCGACTTGCTCCTCTACGGGGACGAGGCGGTGGTCGAGCCGGGGCTTGTCGTCCCGCACCCGCGGCTGCACGAGCGGCGCTTCGCGCTGGAGCCGCTGGCGGAGCTCGACCCGACCCTCGAGGTGCCCGGGCGCGGCCCGGTCCAGGCTCTCTTGGCAGGGCTATGATCTGCGCATGTCGCACCTCGACGAGCTGGACGAGTTCGAAGCAGAGCTCGAGCTCGCGCTGAAGCGGGAGTACTCGGCGGTCTTCGCCCTCTTCCGCTACTGCGTGCTCACTCAGGACGCGACCTACCTCTGCAACAAGCTCGATCTCCAGTACGTTCCGCAGCCGAGCTACCCGTTCTTCCATCTGAAGATGGAGGACGTCTGGGTCTGGGACAAGAACCGCCCCACCCGGATCATCCCGCGGGCCGAGGTCTACACCTCGAGCGACGTGACCGTCGAGGAGTTGCGCGGGGAGGGCGACGAGCCCAGCCTCACGGCCGAGGCGCTGGCCGAGCGCATCGGCGAGTCGCTTTCGTCCGACGACGACCTGTAGCGGCGTCGATCAGGCGCCGCTGTCGGGCTCGCCGTCGGCGCCGACGAACGGCTCGACCTCGGGGCGCTTGTCGACGATCAGGTAGCCGTCGGTGCGCGTCACGACGCGCTCGATCTCCGGGTCATCGTGACCGGGGACGACCGCGAAGCGGTCGTTGTCCGCGCGTACGCGCTCGTACTCCGAGGCCGTCATCGAGACGAACTCCTGGCAGTCGGCTCGTCCGCATTCGCAGCGGAACTCGAGCTCGCCGTTGTCGGGGAGGACCTGGAGCCGCTCGCCGACCTCGTGGATGCGCTCGTTCACCTCGCGCAGGAGTGCCTCGTTCCTGGCCGTGTGCTCTTCACGGGGGTCCACGGCAGCAGATTGTAAGGCTAACCGGGGCTCGCGGGGCGTCGTCTCAGCTGACGACATGCCGCGACGGCTCTGGGTCTCGCTCGGGGCGCTGGCACTCGGTAGCGGCCTCTTGGCCACCGCCCAGCTGGCGGGCGCGGCGCATCGCTCGAAGCAGGGCGGGATCCGCGTCGGGATCGCCGGCGCGTCCGTTCAGATCGACCCACAGCTCGCGTATGTGTCCACGGCGTGGTGGCTCGAGTACGCGACGGCTGCCAAGCTCTTCAACTACCCCGACCGCCCGGGCCGGGCAGGCAACCGACTCCTGCCGGAGGTCGCCTCCGGGTACACCGTCTCCCGCGACGGGCGGACGTGGACGTTCACCGTCCGCCGGGGGTTCCGCTTCAGCGACGGCACGCCCGTGACGGCCCAGAGCTTCGCCTATGCGATCGACCGAGTTGCCAGCCACGACCTCGCCTCGCCCGGCGCCGCATTCATCACGGACTCGAGCGGCACGAACATCGTCGGCGCAAGGGCCGTGAGGGAGGGCCGCGCGCACCACGTCCGCGGCGTGACGGTGAGGGGGAAGAGGCTCGTCGTCCGCCTGACGAAGCCTGACGGGGCGTTCCCGATCAAGCTCACGATGCCGTTCTTCCAGGCCACGTCGGCGAAGGTGCCGCTGACGCAGGAGGTCGTGACCGGCTACCCCTCCGCCGGGCCGTACTTCATCGCGCGCAACCAGCCGAACAATGCGACCGAGCTCCGCCGCAACCGGTACTACGGGGGGAGGCGCCAGCGAGAACTGAGTGGCGTGGACGTCCGTTGGAACCTGAGCGAGCAAGACGGGTTCGAGCAGGTACTCGCGAACCAGCTCGACGAAGGCCCGCTGCCAGCTGCGGAGGTGCAGGCAGTCGCCGGCCGGTTCGGCGTCAACAGGACGCGCTTCTGGGCGAAACCGACTTCATGTGTCGGGTCGCTGCTGTTCAACAACAGCCGCGGGATCTTCGGGAACAACGCGCCTCTCCGTCGGGCCGTGAGCTGGGCGGTCGACCGGACCGACTACGTGAAGCCGGCGGGCCCGTTTGTGGGATCGCCGTGGACACACGTGCTCCCGCCGAGCTTCCCCGGTCTCATCATGGCCAAGAGGCGCCAACCGTACTCGGCCAGGTCGAACATCCCCAAGGCGAAGAGGCTGGCGGCGGGCCATTTCCGAAGCGGCAAGGTGGTGATCGCATACGCGGCGGTCGGCGGGACGTTGCGCCCGGCGCAGGCAGGGCTCGTGCGACGAGACCTGATCCGGCTCGGTCTCAAACCTGAGAACGTGAAGCTCGAGCCGTACAGGCCCGACCTCGGCGTCCCGCCACCGGCCAACTGGGACATCCTCTCGAGCTGGGGATGGTGCGCGGACCATGCGGACCCGTACGACTTCTTCAAAGCTTTGTCGTTCGTCCCAGGGGGCGAGACCTACGCGAACAGGATCGCGGCGGCGAGCAGGCTCGTCGGGAATGCGCGCTACGCGGCCTTCGGGAGGCTGGAGCTCGACATCTCGAAGAGCCTCGCGCCGGTTGCGCCGATGCGGACGTACAACAACCGGTATCTCTTCTCCAACCGGGTCGATGCCCGCAGCCTCTCCTACCAGGCGGTGTACTCGGACTGGAGCATCCCCGCGCTGGCGCTGAAGTAGGCTCGGCCACATGGCGCTCCTGGCGATCGACGTCGGGAACACGCAGACGGTGTTCGGGCTCTTCGAGGGCACGGAGCTGCGCGAGCACTGGCGCGTGGCCACCGAGCGCAAGCGCAGCGGCGACGAGCTCGGGGCGCTGTACGGGAACTTCCTCGACCTTGCGGCCGTGGACGGGGTTGCGCTCGCATCCACCGTTCCGCAGCTGTACCGCTCCTACGAGGATTTCGCGAAGGAGTATGCGAAGGCGGAGCTGCTCGAGCTCGGGCCGGGAGTGCGGACGGGAGTGCCCGTGCGCTACGACGATCCTCGGGAGGTCGGGCCGGACCGGATCGCCAACGCCGTCGCGGCCGTCGACCGCTACGGGGCGCCCTGCATCGTCGTGGACTTCGGCACCTCGACGAACTTCGACGTCGTCTCGCCCGAGGGGGAGTACGTGGGGGGCGTGCTCGCGCCGGGAATCGAGGTTTCGATGGACGCGCTCTTCGCCCGGGCGGCGCGGCTGTTCAAGGTCGACTTCGCCGAGCCGGAGACCGTGATCGCGAAGAACACGGCCTCGAGCCTGCAGTCGGGGCTGGTGTACGGGTTCGCCGGCCAGGTGGACGGGATCGTCGAGCGGATCCGGGAGGAGCTCGGCGTCGAGGCGCAGACGGTTGCGACAGGGGGGTTGGCGGATCTGATCGTGCCGCACGCGCGGACGCTCGAGACGATCGACCCGTTCCTGACGCTGGAAGGCATCCGTCTGGTCTGGGAGCGCAGCCGGGGATGAATCGTCACGCTCTTGTGACGCTTCGCATCGTCCCTCTCGGCCATGCCCGGGGACAGTCCCCGGCCATGTCCGGAACGGAAACGGCAGAGAGGACTCAGCCGCCGCCGTAGATCGAGATCGGTAGGTCGAGCACGACGTCGTCCTCACCCGCCGGCAGCTCGGCTTCGAGTCGGTCGAGCACGTCGGCTGCGCCGGGAGCCGCCGCGAGCAGCCGCTCCTCGACCTCGTCCAGCGTCTCGAGTTGCACGAGCTCCTGCTTGAACGGCCGCGGGAAACGGCCGCGGCCGAGGTACCAGCCGTAGAACTTCTTGAGGAACCCGGTCGCGCGGCGGTCGCCAAGCTCGCGCACGGTCTCGCGGATGAAGAGCAGCAGCTCCGCGACGACCTCCTCGCGCGACGGCGGCTCCGCCTCGCCGTCCAGGATCTCGCGCAGCGCCCAGGGGTTTCCCTGAGCCGCGCGGCCGACCATCACCGCCGCGGCACCCGACGTCGCCAGGATCGCCTGCGCCCGCGCGCGCGAGGTCACGTCGCCGGACGCCACCACGGGAACGTCCACGAGTGAGACCAGCTCCGCGGTCAGCGAGTGGTCGGCCTCGCCGGTGTACATCTGGCGCGCCGAGCGCGGGTGCAGCGTCAAGGATGAAGCGCCCGCCTCCACCAGCCGCGGCCCGAGCTCCAGACAAGCCCGCGAGCCGTTCTCGAGCCCGCGCCGCATCTTCACGGTCACCGGCACCGAGACCGCCGAAGCCACCGAAGACACGATCGCGCACGCGCGCGCCGGGTCCTCGAGCAGCGTCGCGCCCGCTCCCGTCTTCGTCACCTTCTTGACGGGGCAGCCGAAGTTCACGTCAACCAGATCCGCTCCGGCGTCCTCGACCATCCGCGCCGCCTCCGCCATCAGCGACGGCTCCGAGCCGAAGATCTGCACCGCCAGCGGCCGCTCGTCGGCCGAGATGCGCAGGTAGCCCAACGTGCGCTCATTTCCGTGGTGGAGCCCGGCGCAGCTGACCATCTCCGAGCAGACGAGGCCGGCGCCGTAGCGACGGCCCTGGCGGCGGAACGCCTGGACGCTCACTCCGGCCATCGGTGCGAGCACGAGGCGCGTCGGAATCTCGACGTCCCGAATCGCCCAGGAGCTGCGGAGATCTACCTGCACAGAGCGGAAAATGGTAGCCGTAGGACGGGTTGACGTCCCTCTACCTTCGCAGGTAACATGCCCGCCCGCGACGGCGCCCCTGCGCCGCGCGTTTTTCTTTCAGGAGGCCCGTTGAAGGACGTAATCCTCACTCCAGAAGGCTACGAGAAGCTCAAGCAGGAGATCGAGTACCTGTCCACCGACAAGCG
>JBKPFI010000341.1:0-1337 GCA_046728775.1 Actinomycetota bacterium
TCGTGAGCCACCTCATGCTGGTCCCTCCTCCCTTCAGGCTGGTGCTCAGCAAAAGCTCTCGAGCTAGAGCTCGAAGCGTCACAGGAACTGAGCCGGACGGGTGGGTCGCAACGGGCAAAAGCGCGCACCGTCGACATGACCAGCCACTTGGGCTTCATCGAGGCGCCGCAGCAACGATCGCGTCCAACTACCACGCTGCTCCCCCAGCGTTGCTACTCCACCACTGTCCCACTGAGCCAGAAGTCTGTCAACGCCACCGCGGGCCGTACGAGATCGTCGGCATTGACATCGCCGGCCCGCGCCCCGACGCTGACGGCCCTTACCCCTGCCGCGAGCTGTTGCCGCTCGTCCAGTAGGCGCGCGACGCCGGGCTCGAATAGTCGGCAGGCTCGGCCATCAGGGTGAAGCCAAGTTCGGCCGCACAGCAACCCTCTCCCCTGTTTGGAGCCCTGTGCTCTGAACCCTGACGACACGCCGAAGGGTTCACTCTCTTCCGCACGTCCGCGTCGCCGTTCACCTTCCCCATCGGATCTGGCAGTCCGGGCCCGAGCGCTCGCGCCGTGCGTTCCTGCCGAAGCGGTGTACGCCGAGCTAGTCGGAGCGCCCTCGAGATGCCTGGCCGGTGGCCGGCTCCAATCGCTCGAGCCTCTCCCGGCTGCCGTCCCGACGCGCGGCCGCGTGCGGGTTGTAGGCTCATCACCCCGGCGGCCGCTCGATTCCGACTGGCGATCGGAATCGTTCGCGGGTTCGACTCCCGCCGCCTCCATCATCAACCGAAGTCCGCTGCGGCTCGCGCCGCAGCATGACGACTTCGGTCGATCCTCTTCTAGCGGAGAGCCGACGCGGGGCCGACGCCGGCAAAGCCGGCATCGGCGACAGGGTGTGGAAACGAGGTCACCGACTAGGGACGGTGTCTGACACCGTGGCTCGAAGTCGAGAACCGAGCCGGTTTGGGCGGCCGCCCGGTTAGGTTCTCTCACATCGAGTTCCCGCACTTCGTTCATCACCTGCCGGCTCCTGCCGTGCCGCACGAGCGACGCCGGCAGGGCCTCATCGTCCTGTGCGGAGCGATGTTCATCAGCGCCGTCGACATGACGGTCGTCAACGTGGCGCTGCCCGACATCTCCGAGGACTTGAATGCCGGTATCGGGGAGCTTCAGTGGGTGCTCGACGGGTTCCTTGTCGCCCTTGCCGGGCTGTTGCTCCTCGGCAGCGGGCTCGCCGACCGCTTCGGGCGCAAGCGCGTCTTTCTCTCCGGCATGGCCGGCTTCGGCGTGGCATCTGTGCTCTGCGCACTCGCGCCGTCTCCGGTCGCGCTCATCGGCGCGCGTGTGTTG
>JBKPFI010000192.1:0-3147 GCA_046728775.1 Actinomycetota bacterium
AGGCGCGCCCGATCGGGTATGACAGGCACCTCGATGAAGCGGCGATTGACCTCGGGGCCAACGACTGGAAGAACTTGCAGAAGGTCACGCTGCCGCTGATCGCGCCCGCGATGCTGGCCGCCGCGTTGCTCGGCTTCGCACTCTCCATCGACGACTTCGTGATCACGTATCTCAATGCAGGGCCCACGCAGACCTTCCCGATCTTCGTCTGGGGAGTCGCGAGGGTGGCTGTGCCACCGCAGGTGAACGTCGTGGCGAGCGCGATCTTCCTCGTGGCGATCGCCCTGGGCCTCGCGAATGTCATCTGGCAGTACCGCGCCGCCAAGTCGAGCCGAGCAGAGAGATGACGACCGTCTCCCCGGGCCTCTCGCCCGCGGAGCTGCAGCAGGCTGCCCGCGACCACCTCTGGCTCCACTTCACGCGCATGGGCGGCTACCAGGACACCGAGGTGCCGGTGATCGTGCGCGGGGAGGGTTGCTACCTCGAGGACGCGAACGGCAGGCGCTACCTCGACGCGCTCGCCGGGCTCTTCGCCGTCCAGATCGGCTACTCGTACGGTGAGGAGGTCGGCGAGGCGGCCGCAGCACAGCTGCGGGAGCTCCCGTTCTATACCAACTGGTCGTACGCGCACCCGCGCGCGATCGAGCTCGCGGCCGAGGTCGCGCGACTCGCTCCGGGCGATCTGAACCGGGTGTTCTTCGTCTCGGGCGGCTCGGAGGCAGTCGAGGCCGCGTGGAAGCTCGCGCGCCAGTACTACTCGGCCCGCGGCGAGCGCCGCGCCGCACTCGCCTACGTCCCGTCGCATCCCGGCGAGCCGCACTCGCGGATGGACGCGGAGCACGCGGCGCGGCTTACAGGCGAGCGGCGCTGGAAGGCGATCTCGCGCCACGTCGCCTACCACGGGACGACGATGGGCGCCCTCTCGATCAACGGCATCCCGGCCCTGCGTACGCCGTTCGAGCCCCTCGTGCCCGAGGTCCTGCACGTGCGCAACACGAACCGCTACCACCGTCCGCCCGAGGAGACCGAGGAGCAGTTCACGCGCGTCCTGCTCGACGATCTCGAGCAGACGATCGAGGCGACCGGGCCGGAGACGGTCGCGATGGTGATCATGGAGCCGGTCCAGAACGCGGGCGGAGCCTTCACGCCCCCGGCCGGCTACTGGCAGGGCGTGCGCGAGCTCTGCGATCGCTACGAGATCCTCCTCTGCGCCGACGAGGTGATCACCGGCTTCGGCCGGCTCGGCATGTGGTTCGGCTCCGAGCGCTACGACATCCGCCCCGACCTCGTCACCTGCGCGAAGGGCCTCTCGTCGGCGTACGCCGCGATCGGCGCGGTGGTCGCCACCGACAAGGTGATGGAGCCGTTCCTCGAGGGACAGCAGATGTACTCCCACGGGATCACGTTCGGCGGCCACCCAGTGCAGGCGGCAATCGCCCTGAAGAACCTCGAGATCATGCGTCGCGAGAGGATCGTCGAGCACGTCGCCGAGGAGGAAGAGTGGGCGCGCGACAAGCTCTCCGAGCTGCTCGAGCTGCCAATCGTCGGCGACCTGCGCGGCACCGGCTTCTTCTACGCACTGGAGCTCGTGAAGAACAAGGAGACGCGTGAGACGTTCAGCGACGAAGAGTGCGAGCGGCTGCTGCGCGGCTTCCTGACCCCGCGCATGTTCGAGGCCGGGCTGATCTGCCGCGCCGACGACCGCGGCGACCCTGTGATCCAGATCTCGCCACCGCTCGTCGCGGGCCGGGCGGAGTTCGAGGAGCTCGTCGGCATCCTCGGCGAGGTGCTGACGGAGGCCTGGCAGCGAATCTAGGGCGGGTCTGGTGGCTCGAGGAGGCGCTCGCCGCCGGCTTCGGCGGTGAGCCCGCGCCGCCTCTCGCGGGTGACACGGAGGCCGATGTGGCTGTGGTGGGCGGCGGCTACACCGGCCTGTGGACGGCGCTCGCGCTGAAGGAGCGCGAGCCGGGGCTCGACGTGGTCGTGCTCGAGGCCGACGAGTGCGGCCGCGGGCCGAGCGGGCGAAACGGCGGCTTCCTGCACGGCTACTGGAGCCACCTGCCCCGGCTGCGCGAGCGCTTCGGCGATGCCGGCGCGCTCGCCGTCGCGCGCGCCGCGGAGGCAATCGTCCCGGGAGTACGCGGCTGGTGCGAGGCCCGGGGCGTGGACGTCCGGTTCCGCGAGGGCGGCCTCCTGCGCGTCTCGGCGGCGCCGGCGCAGGACGCGTCGGTCGAGCGCCAGGTCGCGGCCGCGCTGGAGCTGGGCGTTTCGGAGGAGGCGGTCGGTCTCTCTTGTGAGGAGCTGGCCGAGCGGATCCGCTCGCCGCGCTTCCGGAAGGGCGTGTTCGTCCGAGACTGCGCGACTGTGCAGCCGGCGCGGCTGGTGCTGGCCCTTCGGCGGGTCGTGGCCGAAGCGGCCCGGCTGCACGAGCACACGCGCGTGACGCGGGTGAGCGAGGGTCTCGTCGAGACGCGGCAGGGCCGTGTGCGGGCGAAGGAGATCGTCGTGGCGGTGAACGCCGTCGCGGCCGGGTGGAAGCCGCTGCGTGGCCGGCTGACGGTCTTCGGCAGCTACGTCGTCCTGACCGAGCCCGTGCCCGAGCTGCTCGAGGAGATCGGCTGGACCGGGGGCGAGGCGGTAATCGACGGGCGGATGTTCCTGCACTACTTCCGGGCGACGCAGGACGGGCGGGTGCTGATGGGCAGCGGCTCGGGTCCGATCGGCTTCGGTGGCAGGATCGACGGCCGTTTCACGGAGGACGAGCCGACGGCCACGCGCGCCGAGCGCGGCCTGCGCAAGCTCCTGCCGGGCCTCGCCGACGCCAGGATCACGCACGCCTGGGGTGGGCCGATCGACGTCTCGTCCGACCACCTGCCGTTCTTCGGCACTGTGCCCCGCACGCGGATCCACTACGGCGCCGGCTATTCGGGCCACGGCGTCGGGCCGAGCTGGCTGGGCGGCCAGATCCTCGCAGGCGTGGCGCTCGGCGTGGACGACGAGCTCACGCGCCTGCCTCTGGTGACGCGCCGCGTGCCGAAGCTTCCGCCCGAGCCCATCCGCCGCCTGGGCGGCGGCGTCGTGCGCGCCTCGATCTTGGCGTGCGAGGAGGCCGAGGAGGACGGCCGCCGCGGCCCGCTCCCGGCCCGC
>JBKPFI010000442.1:0-10006 GCA_046728775.1 Actinomycetota bacterium
GGGGAAGCGGCTCGACGCGCGGCTGCGCGAGCTGCGGGAGCTGATGACGGCGTGAGTCCCGGCGAGAAGTACGTAGCGGCCGCGTACTTGGTCGTGTTCGTCGCGGTGCTCGGGTGGGTCGCGATCATCGGCACGAAGCTCGCGCGGCTGTCGCGGGAGGTCGAGGAGCTCGCGGAGCTCGCGCGGCGGCGCCGTGAGCGGGAGCCCGAGCGCGACGAAGTCCGCGTCTAGTGGGTTTGCTGCGAGTTGGCTCGCGGGGGTCCCGGCTCGCACTGACGCAGGCCGAGCTCGTGGCGGAGCGGCTGCGGCGCCCTGGGGTCGAGATCGCGCTTGTTCCGATCACGACCGCGGGCGACCGCGACCGCTCGAAGCCGTTCGGGGAGATCGGCTCCCGCGGGGTGTTCGTGAAGGAGATCGAGGAGGCGCTGCTTGCCGGCCGGATCGACGTGGCCGTGCACTCGGCCAAGGACATGACCTCGTCGGACACGGAGGGGCTCGTCGTCGGCGCGTACCTCGAGCGCGAGGATCCCCGGGACGCGTTGTGCGGGGCCGCCGAGCTGAGGCCCGGGATGCGGGTCGGGACGGCGTCGGTGCGGCGGCGGGCGCAGCTCCTGGCGCTCGAGCCGTCGCTTTCCGTCGAGCCGCTGCGCGGGAACATCGACACGCGTCTGCGCAAGCGGAACGAACGCGGGCTCGACGCGGTCGTGCTGGCGGCCTGCGGGCTAGACCGGCTTGGCCTGGGCGCCGAGATCGGGCGGCGGTTCTCGCCGGAGGAGGTGCTGCCGGAGGCCGGCCAGGGCGCGCTGGCGTTGCAGGTGCGGTCCGGTGAGGAGGAGTTGGTGGCGGGAGTGGACGACGCGGAGACGCGGCGGCGGGTCGAGGCCGAGCGCGCAGTCGTGTTCGCGATCGGCGGGGGCTGCCTGGCACCGGTCGCGGCGCATCACGACGGCGACGCGCTGACCGCCCTGGTCGCGGCGGAGGACGGCAGCTGGGTCGAGCGCCGACGAGGCGACGATCCGGCCGCCCTCGCCTCCGAGCTGGCGGTGCTGGCGCAGAATTGACAAAGCCGCCACACATCCGTCACACACCCGCGCGCCCGCCGCAGCTACCGTGATTTTCCCCTGGGTGGGTGGGGGTTAGGGATGGGTCCCGCCTCGAAGCCGCTGCGCGTGATCGTCACCCGGGCGCGGGGGCAGCTGGAACCGGTCGCTCGACGCATCGAGGCGCTCGGGCACGAGGTCGTTCGCTGCCCACTGATCGAGCTCGAGCCGATCGGACCCGAGCGGATCGACGTAGGCGCTTATGACTGGGTCGTCGTCACGAGCCCGTTTGGGGCGCGCGAGCTCTTGCGACGGGTGCAGGGCACCCTGCCGGGGATCGCGGCGATCGGGCCCGGTACCGCCGCTGCGCTGCGGGAAGGTGGAGCCACCCCCGACCTCGTGCCAAGTGTTTCCACGCAGGAAGGCTTGATCGCCGAGCTGCCGCGGCCTCCGGGTCGCGTCCTCTTCGCCGGCGCCGAACGCGCCCGACCGTTGCTCGTCGACAAGCTCGGCGCCGACTTCGTCCCGCTCTACCGGACGCGCGAGCTGCGCCCGGACCCGCCGCCGGAGGGCGATCTCGTCGTGCTCGCGTCCGCCTCGGCCGCCCACGCGTGTGCCGCGCTCGGGCTCGATCTTCCCGCCGTCTCGATCGGCCCGGAGACGACCCGTGCTGCGGAGGCGGCCGGCGTGCGCGTCGTCGCCCAGGCCGAGCCGCACGACCTCGACGGCCTGGTCGCAGCCGTCGCGCGGGTTGCTGTTTAGGCTCCAGTCCGTGGTCATCACGTTCCTCTCGGACTTCGGCCTCCAGGACGACTTCGTCGGCACCTGTCACGGCGTGATCAAGCGGATTGCGCCCAAGGCGGAGATCATCGACATCACCCACGGCATTCCTCCCCAGCACGTTCTCCAGGGCGCGCTCGTCCTCGCCAACACGCTGCCCTACATGCCGACGGGGGTGCACCTCGCCGTCGTCGACCCCGGCGTCGGCAGCCACCGCCGGCCGCTCGCGCTGCGCGCCGGCGACGGCCACCTGCTCGTAGGACCGGACAACGGTCTGCTGCTGCCGGCTGCGGACGCTCTCGGCGGCGTGCAGGAGGCGCACGAGCTTGCGAACCCGGAGTACGCGCTCGAGACCGTTTCCCGGACGTTCCACGGACGCGATCTCTTCTCGCCCGCCGCCGCGCACCTCTCGCTCGGCCTGCCGCTCTCGGAGCTCGGCCCGCCGATCGACCCGCAGGCGCTCGTTCGCCTCGATGTGCCGGCGCCGGAGGTGGGGCAGAACCGGATCCGCGCCGTCGTCCTCTACGTCGATCACTTCGGGAACATGCAGCTGAACTTGACGCGGGAGCACCTCGAGCAGGCAGGCGTCCGCCCGGGCGTGACGGTCGAGCTGGAGCTCGCGCTCGAGCGGTACTACGCGACCGCAGCGCGCACCTTCGCCGACGCCCGGCACGGGGACATCATCCTCTACGAGGACTCGTACGGAAACATCGCCATTGCGATCAGCGGCGGCAGCGCCGCCGCCCTGTTCGGGGCCGTGGCGGACCAGGAGGTCAGAATCCACCTGCGGACGCCGTGAGGCTCGGCGACCTCGAGCGAAGGCTCGGCCGGCGGCTGGCACGCGTCACGACCAACGCCGTCGTCGCGCGCCCGCGCGCGTGGCGCGTGTTCCGCGGGGTTATGCGGGTGCAGTTCGACCGCCTCGCCCCCAGCTGGGACGCGGCACGCCGCCCCGATGCCTTCGCGCCACTCGAGGGGGCACTCGCCGCCCTGCCGCGAACGCCGCAGCGGGTGCTCGACGTCGGAACCGGAACCGGCAGCGCCGCGTTCGCCGCCGCGAGGCGCTTCGGGGAGGCGCAGGTCGTGGGAGTCGACCTGTCCCAGGAGATGCTCGCGCTGGCGCGGTCGAATACGCCGTCCGAGCTCGCAGAGCGCGTTTCGTTCGAGCCGGCCGACGCCGCCCGGCTCCCGTTTGAGGACCGCTCGTTCGACCTCGTGATCCTTGCGAACATGATCCCGTTCTTCGACGAGCTCGCCCGTGTGGTCGCGCCCGGAGGCCACCTACTCCTCTCGTTCTCGGCCGGGCCGGAGACGCCGATCTGGGTGCCGCCGGAGCGGCTGCGGCGGGAACTGGCCGCGCGCGGTTTCACGGATTTTGCGGACTTCCACGCCGGCGGCGGCAGCGCGCTCCTTGCCCGGGCCGCCGATCCGGCGTAGGCTGGCCTGCAACAGGACGTCCGCGGCGCGGTAGCACCGGCCCGGACGTCCTTCTTCTCGGCCGGGAAAGCCCCTTCCGCCCGGGCTACACTGGCTCCGCGGCGAGGTAGCTCAGTTGGTAGAGCACACGGCTGAAAACCGTGGTGTCGCCGGTTCGATTCCGGCCCTCGCCACCTAGGTCCCCGCGCGAGCCGCGGCCAGCCGGCTCAAGAGCCCGTCGACGAGGTCACTCTTGAGCAGCACCTCGTCCGCTCCCGCCTCCCGCACCGCCTGATGGAGTGCGGGGGCTTCGTCGCCGGTCAGCGCGATCAGGCAGAGACTGGGGTGGTCGCGGCGGAGGCGGGCGGCGGCGCTGACCCCGTCGAGCAGGGGCATGTGCAGGTCGAGCACGACGGCGTCGGGGTCGAGCTCGTCGGCGAGCTCGATCGCCTGGAGGCCGTCCTTCGCGGTGCCGACGACCACGAGCTCGGGTTGCCGCTCGATCAGCTCCCGCAGGGCGCCCAGGAAAGCACCGTCGTCGTCCGCGATGAGGACGCGGATCGGGGAGCTGCCCGCGGCGGCGTGATTCATGACAGGCAACGCTAGCCTTGCCGCGATGGTGACTCAAGAAACGTCGCAGCCGGTGGCGGTGATCGGAGCCGGGCTCGATCTCGGAGCCGGGCGGCGCGGCGTCGACATGGGTCCGTCCGCGATCCGCTACGCGGGTCTCGACGACCGGATCGCGGAGCTAGGGCGGCGCTGGGAGGACCTCGGTGACGTCAAGACCGCTGTCGCGGAGGCGACGTCGGTGGGAGACGAGCGAGTCCGTTACCTGCGCGAGATCAAGGAGACGTGCGAGCGCATCGCCGAGCTCGTCGCGCGGGCCGCTGGTGACGACTGCGTGCCGCTGGTGCTCGGCGGCGACCACTCCGTGGCCCTCGGCACGCTCGGAGGGCTCGCTCGCGCTCATGGCCCGGGCGGTGTGCTGTGGCTCGATGCGCACGGGGACCTGAACCGGCCCGAGACTTCGCCGAGCGGGAACGTCCACGGGATGTCGCTCGCCGCGGCTCTGGGCCTTGCCGGGGCGGAGTTCGAGAGTGAGGCCTACCTGCTGCCGGCGGTCGAGCCCGGGAGGGTCGCACTGCTCGGCGTGCGCTCGCTCGACCGGGGCGAGCGGGAGCTGCTGGCGGAGCTCGACGCGCGTGTCTTCACAATGAGCGACGTCGATCGAATCGGCGTCGAGCGTGCGATGCGCGAGGCGCTCGAGCACGTCGCGGGCGGCGCTTTCGTGCACGTGAGCCTCGACATGGACGTGGTCGATCCGGACGTGGCGCCGGGGGTCGGGACGCCGGTGCGCGGCGGCCTCTCGTATCGAGAGGCGCACCTGGCGATGGAGCTCGTCGCCGAGTCGGGCCCCGTCGGCTCGCTCGAAGTCGTCGAGGTGAACCCGATCCTCGACCGCGAAAACGAGACGGCGAAGGTCGCGGTCGAGCTGGTCGCGAGCGCCCTGGGCGCGCGAATCCTCTAGCGCTCTCCCATTCAACCCCCGGGGGTCCCCCTCAGTGTTCCCCCCTACAGTCAGCCTACTGGCGAACGTCTCACGCGTGTGAAACGGAGTTGTGCCGAATCAGGAACTTCTCCACCGCGTCAGCCGTCTGCTCGTACGCATCCCAGTAGACGATGTGACCGCCGTTCACCGCGAGCACTTCGAGGCCCTCGCCGAGCGCGGCCTCGTACGCCTCGAGCTGCTCCTCGCGGACGAGCCCGAACTGCGAGGCGTGCACCAGAAGCGCGGGCACGGAGTCGAGCACCGTCGCCGGCGGCGGCTCGCGGCAGAGCTCGCTGTAGACCGTGACGGCGGCGGGCCGGCAATACCGCCAGCGCAGCCGGCCGTCGGGCGACGGCACCAGATGCTCGCGAGCCTCCTCCTCGACGAACGACCGCGGCGTCGGTGCGCGACTCTCTAGCCGGGCCTCGATCGCGTCGTCGACCGATGTGTACGCGTGGTCCTTCGCCGCCTCCTCGGCGAAGTTGAGCCCGACGTGCGGGAGGATCTGGATCGCGGGATCCAGCAGGACGGCGCAGCGGATTCGCTCGGGCGAGCGCGCCGCGAGCTCGAGGAGCAACCGCCCGCCGAAGCTGTGCCCGACCCACGCCGGCGACTCCACGCCCTCGTGCTCGAGCAGCTCGAGAAGGTCGCCGACGTGCGTGGCGATGTCCCACGGGGGGTCGTACTCCGAGCGGCCGTGGCCGCGCAGGTCCGGTGCGAGCACACGGAACCGCGAAGCGAGCCGCTCTTCGGCGAGCTTGCGAAAGCGGCGCCCGTGCGCCGACACGCCGTGCACGCACACGATCGGCGGCGCGTCAGGGCTTCCCCATTCGTGTACGTGCAGCCGCACCCGCGTGAGACTATCCCCGGGTGCTCGGGGTGCTCTACGATATTCACGGCAACCTCCCCGCTCTCGAGCAAGTCCTCGCGCACGCTCAAGCCGAAGGTGTCGACCGCTGGCTCCTCGGCGGCGACTACGGCACGCCGAGCCCCTGGCCGTTCGAGACGCTGGCTCGTCTGGACGAGCTCGACAACGCGACCTGGATCCGCGGCAACGGCGAACGCTGGCTGCGGGAGCCGCCGACCGACCGTCCCGAGGTGATGGAGGTCTACGACCTGTTCACGGGCGGGCTGCCCGACGACGTGGTCGACCGGCTCTACCGCCTGCCGACACAGGCCGAGCTCGGCGGTGTCCTCTACGTCCACGGATCGCCGCTCTCCGACGTCGAGAGCTTCGCCCCCGAGCCTCAGGAGGGGGAGGAGGGCATGCTCGCCGGCGTTCGCGAGCAGCTCCTCGTCTTTGGGCACAGCCACCAGCAGTTCCGACGGCCGGGCCCAGACGGGACCGACCTGCTGAACCCGGGCAGCGTCGGGATGCCGCTCGACGGTGACGTCCGCGCGGCCTGGGCAATCAGGACGGACGATGGTGAGTTCGACTTCCGGCGAACCGAGTACGACGTCGAGCGGGCGGCCGAGGCCTACCGGCAGATGGGCGGTCCCTTCGGCCAGATGGCCGCCGCGCGAATCGAGAAGGGCTCGGACTGAGACGCTCGCTTGCGACGCCGACCATAAGAGGCCGTGCCGGCTTTGCCGGTGCGGCCGTCTAAGCCAGAGAGGCGTCCATCGAGATGTCGACGTCGCCGAGCGCGTTGGAGACCGGACAACCCTCCTTCGCTTCTTGGGCTGCCTGCTCGAACGCAGCCTCGTCGATGCCCTCGACCTCACCGCGAACGGTGAGGCGCATCGAGGTGATGCGAAAGCCCTCGTCCGTCTGGTCGAGCGTGCAGACGGCGTCGGTCTCGAGCCGCTTTGGCGCGTGACCGGTTTCGGCGAGCCCGTTCGCTAGCGCCATCGAGACGCACGTCGCATGCGCGGCGGCGATCAGCTCCTCGGGGCTCGTCTTCCCGCCCGGCTGCTCGAAGCGCGAGGCGAAGGTCACCTCCTGCCCGCCGATCGCGCCGCTTCCGACCTCGAACCGGCCAGAGCCGTTGCGCAGGTCGCCCTCCCAAGTCGCGTGCGCCTGACGCTCGATCGCCATTCTCCCTCCGTTCGTCGTGTGCCGGTCCGCGCGAGGCTACCCGCGACGAGTCAGTGCCGGTGCCACCAGCGGGTCAGTGGACGCGGACGACGCGGGGAGCCGTCCAGAACGCTTCTCCCCCCGGCGCATTCTCTGCCGCGACGTACAGCCTGACGAGGTGGCGTCCGTGCGCGAGCGGCACGTGCATCCGCTGCGGGTGAAAGGGGCCGAGGAGCAGGCGGTGCGCGTTGCGCCACTCACCGCCGCGTCGTACCTGGAGGAACGCGATGCGCGCCGCGAGCTTGGGCGAGGCGGACACTTGAAACCAGACCCGGCCGCCCAGGACCCGGACCGCCGCCCGCCGGCGACTACTCTCGGCCGGCTGGGAGAGGGAGCGGTTGAAGCCCACTCCTGCGGCCGCGGGCCCGTCGCAGAGGCTCGCTTCCCGCGTCCAGAGATAGACGCAGGCGGCACGCCGCGTAACCGGGTCGGCGCGACTGCCGGGAAACGAAGCCCAGCCCCACGACCACACAGAGGCGAGTGAGAGCTCGCCCGCGACCTGGCGGGTCGCCAGCGTCTCGCGCTTGACGACGTCGAACCAGGGCGCCGCGGCCAGGCCGATGTGACGCCCCTTGTGGAAGCCGAGCGCGATGCCGACCCGGCTGCTCGGGACGCCGATCGTCGTCAGGTTGCGGACGGCGCGCCGCAGCTCGAAGCGCATGTACACGCTCGCTCGGGCCGGGCCGAACGAGTACAGCCAGCGGGCCGGCAGGTAGAGCTCGCGGACGATCGTGGCGGACTGCGCGACGGCGCGCCACCAGCGCCCCGCCGTACCCCCCGTGGCGGCTGCCCGGGAAATGAAGAGCTGAGGCTGGGCACCGCGCGCCTCGAGCCCCTGCAGGAGCGCGAGGACGTTGGCGCGGTAGCGGGCGTTGTGTGCTCGCCAGGGCGTCGGGCGCTCGGCGCCGAAGAGCTCGTTCAGCCCGACGACCGGCGTCGAGCAGCCGGTGATGCGCACGGCGTCGTCCAGCAGCCGCGCCGTCGCAGCTGGGATCGTGCGCGGGTCCGCGGGCCTGGCGGGAGTGCCGACGGCCCGCGTGAGAGACATGTCCCAGAACGCGAGCTGCGTGCCGCGACCGCGCGCATCCGCCGCAGGCGCGTCATGCGCGAGCGCGACCGCGAGCCCAGGACGGAAGAAGAGGCGTCTGAACGGCACCCACTTGTCGCCGTAGTCGATCCAGGCAGGCTGCGTGGGCTGGACACACGGCAGCGCGGCTGAGCCGGCGGCCTGCGTAACGCCGGTTGCCCCGGCCAGTACGGAGACCATCCCGGCGGCGAACGCGAGATACTTTGCGGGGAGTCCTCTCATCTCCACGTGCAGAATGACGGCGAGCGCCGTCGGGGGTGACGGCGCGAAGGTGCACAACCCTTCGCGCCAAAATGTAAGCACAGCTCAGCGGCCTTCGCCTTCTTCGCCCGAGCCGCCCGGCCGGTAGTAGCGCTTTCCACGCAGCGGCACGGGCAGGTTCTCCGCCTCGAACCCGCGCGGGTCGTCGTGTGGATAGACGTAGCCCTTGCCGCGGCCGAGCTTCTTCGCGCCGTAGTAGTGCGTGTCGCGGAGCGCGTCCGGCGGGCGGAGATGCCCGTGCTCCCGCACGTCTGCCGCCGCCTCCTTAAGCGCAACGTACGAGGCATTCGACTTCGGCGCGCGCGCCAGGTAGATCGCCGCCTGGGCGAGGTTCAGCCGCGCCTCCGGCAGCCCGACGTGCTCGACCGCCTGGGCGGCGGCCACGGCGACGAGCAGCGCGCGAGGGTCGGCGTTGCCGATGTCCTCGGAGGCGAGGACGATCATCCGCCGCGCGATGTAGCGGGGATCCTCGCCGCCCTCGAGCATGGCGGCGAGGTAGTAGACGGACGCGTCGGGGTCGGAGCCGCGCATCGACTTGATGAATGCGGAGATGAAGTCGTAGTGAGCGTCGCCGCCCTTGTCGTAGACGAGCGGCCGTTTCCGCGCGGCGTCCTCGACGTGCTCCGCGGTGACGGCCGAGCCCTCGGCCCGGGCCGTGTGGGCCGCGAGCTCGAGGATGTTCAGCGCGTTGCGGGCGTCGCCCCCGGCCCTGCGAGCGACGAGCGCGGCCACGTCCTCGGGCACCTCCGCCTCCAGCGCGTCCATCCCACGCCCGACCACCACGCGCAGCTCGTCGTCGCTCAGCGGCACGAGCTCGTAGATCTGGCAGCGCGAGAGCAGCGCCGAGTTGACCTCGAAGTAGGGGTTCTCGGTGGTCGCGCCGATCAGCGTCACGAGCCCCTCTTCGACCGCGGGCAGGAGCGCATCCTGCTGGGCCTTGTTGAAGCGGTGGATCTCGTCGAGGAAGAGGATCGTCCGCTGCCCGGAGCCGCCGAGCCGGTCGCGGGCGCGCGCGAGCACCGCGCGCACGTCGCCGACGGTTGCCGACACGGCCGAGAGCTCCTCGAACGCCGCACCGGTGGTCTCGGCGACGATTCGGGCGAGCGTCGTCTTCCCCGAGCCGGGCGGGCCGTAGAAGATCGCGGAGCCGACCCGGTCCTCCTCGATCGCGAGCCGGAGCGCGGATCCCTCGCCGAGTACCTGCTCCTGTCCGACGAAGTCGTCGAGGGAGGTCGGGCGCAGCCGCAGCGCCAGCGGCGCGACTTCCTGCAGCCGCTCCCGGGCGGCGTCGGCGAAAAGGTCGCTCATGCGAGGAAGTATGCTCCGCGCGATGAGCACTGCAGCCGAGCCGCTCGTCCGGGGGCTGAACGTCGTCTACCTGTACGTCTCGGACCTGGACCGCTCGCTGCGGTTCTACCGCGACCTTCTCGGCATTCCGCTCGAGGGCGACCAGGACTGGCAGGAGGCGTCGCTCGGCGGCACGCGCTTCGCCCTGCACCGCGCACACGAAGGCCCCGGTGAGCTCTCGTCGGGCTCGATCCAGGTCAACCTCGAGGTCGCAGACGTGGACCAGGCCGCCGCGCGGCTCCGGGCGGCGGGCGTCGAGACCGCGGAGGCGATGCGGGAGGAGTGGGGCGTGGCGCTCGAGGTCCGCGACCCCGACGGCTACCGGCTCTACCTCTTCCAGCCGCCTGGCTGATGGCGGTCGAGGACTACTCGCAGCCGATCCTCGAGGGCCCCGGCGCGAGCGACTACGAGCGCTACCTGCGCACCGACGAGCTGCTCTCGCTGCAGAA
>JBKPFI010000165.1:0-2925 GCA_046728775.1 Actinomycetota bacterium
GCAACGGATCCCTCGGCGACCACGCTCCCTGCGGCGAGCACGACCACGCGGTCGGCGACGCGGCGCACGAGGCGCACGTTGTGCTCGACGACCAGGATCGCCACGCCGCGCTCTCGGATCCGCTCGACGACCGCCGCCAGCCTGTCCAGCTCGTCCGCCCCCGCTCCGGCGGCCAGCTCGTCGACGAGCAGCACCTGCGGCTCGGTGGCCAGCGCGGCGGCCAGCGCGACGAGGCGGCGCTGCGACGTCGTCAGCTCGAGGGTCGGGACGCCTGCGGCTTGCTCGAGGCCGACGAGGGCGAGCGCCTCGAGCGCCGCCTCCTCGGACGCTGCCTGCTCGTGCCGGGCGTGCGGCGTCACGAGCGCGGTGCGGACGAGGCCGCCGTAGCGGCGGCACGCGGCCCGGCCGACGAGCACGTTCTCGAGCGCGGTCAGCTCCGGGAACACGGCGGTGGTTTGCAGCGTGCGCGCGATCCCGAGCCGAACACGGTCCACGGTGGTGGCAGACGTCACGTCCTCGCCGCCGAGCTCGATCGCGCCCGCGTCCGGCGCGGCTGCACCAGACACGAGACGGAGCGCGGTCGTCTTGCCCGAGCCGTTCGGGCCGATCAGGGCCGCCGTCTCGCCCCGTGCGAGCTCGAGCGAAAGGCCGTCGACCGCGAGGAGCCCGCCGAAGGCCTTCCGCAGGCCGCGCGCCTCCAGCACCGGCTCGCTGGGGCCGAGAGCAGCGGGCGGGAGCCCGGGAGCAGCGCGGCGCAGCCGCTCCTCCCGCGGGAGGAAGCGCAGCGCCCACGGCAGCACGCCGCGGCCGCCGAGAGCGAGCACGAACACGAGCAGCAGCGCCGCGACCGCGGTGTCGAACCGCTCGAGGGGCAGCTGCAGGAGTCGGGCTAGCGGCCCAGAGACCAGGCCGATCAACCCGAGGAGCACAACGCCGGTCGCGGGACCGAGCGTCGCGGCGGTGCCGCCGAGGAGCACCGCGACGAGCAGCTTGAAGGAGAGGAACGGGTCGTAGCTCGCCGGATCGGCCACCGCCTGGAGATGGACCGAGAGCCCGCCCGCGAGACCTGCGACCGCCGCGCTCGCCGCGAACGCTCCCAGGCGACGTTGCCCGAGCCGGACGCCGAGAGACGTCGCAAGCCCAGGCGCCTGCCGCAGGGCTGAGAGCTCGAGCCCCGGCGCGCTGCGCCGTAGGGCCGCGACCGCGAGCGCCGTCAGCGCCGTCAGCGCGAGCGCGACCTCGAAGTGGATCGTCGGCGTCGCGTCGAGGCCGAGCAGCGTCTTCGGCGGCAAGATCAACCCCTGCGAGCCCCCGGAGACGGACGGGAAAGCGAGCAGGAACAGCCACACGAGCCACGCGAGCAGCCACGTGCTGACGGCGACGAACGCCCGGCGCAGGCGAACGACTCCGCCGGAGAGCAACCCCGCGACCAGCGCGGCCGCCGTCCCCGCCAGCGCCGCCGGCTCGAGCGGCCAGCCGGAGCGCGCCACGAGCAGCGCGGAGGTGAACCCCCCGATCGCCATGAAGGCGCCGGTGCCGAGGGACGGCAGGCCGGCCGGCCCGACGATCAGCCCGAGAGCGGTCGCCGCGAGGGCGAGGTAGGCCGTGTCGGCGAGTGAGTCGATGCGCACGCCCGGAAGCGAGAGGAACGGCACGACCGCCGCGACGGCGAGCGCGGCGAGCGCCAGCCAGGCGAGGAGGCTCCAACCCGCGCGGGCCTCGCCGGCCGCGCGGCGCAACTCTGCCGCGGTCTGCTCGAAGACAGTCATGTCACTCCCGTTCCTCGAGGGCGTCGCGCGAGGGCCAGAGCGAGATCAGCAGGAGCACGAAGAGGAGAGGCAGAACCTCACGATACGAAGGCCCGAGCTGCCAGCCGCCGACGTGCACGTTGGCGATGGCCGCCTCGACGACGCCGAGCACGAGGCCGGCAGCGAAGGCGAGCAGCGGCGGCCCGAAGCGCACCGCGAGCGCTGCGACGAGCCCCTTCAGCCCGAGCAGGGTGCCGGTGTTCGCGTTCACGGCCTGCCCTGGCGCCGCCGCGAGCGCCGCGACCATGGCGAGGGCGCCCACGAATGCGAAGGCGAGCGTGATCAACAACTCGACGGGCACGCCGACCACGCGCGCGCCGTCACGGTCGTCGGCGACCGCGCGCAGAGCCCGCCCCTGTCGCGTCCGCTCGAGGAACCAGGCCGACCCGAGGGCGAGCGCGATCGCCAGGCCGATCACGAAAAACGCGCGGGCCTGGACCTGAGCTCCCGCGAGGTGGACGAAGCCCGCGTCGCCGACGCGGTGGAACGGCAGCGGGTCGGGGAAGACGTAGCTCGAGCGCTGAAAGACCGCGCCGATCACGGCGCGAATCGCAAACGCCACCGCCGCGGTTCCGGCGACCCACCCGATCGTCGAGCCGCGGCTCAGGTACGGCTGCACGAGCCCCACGTACGTGCCCGCGCCGGCCAGGATGCAGACGGCGAGCCCGACCGCGAGCGCCACCAAGAACCTCGGCTCGTGCGCTCCGGACTCGGACACCGGGGTCGTCCCCGCGAGCACGAGCAGCGTCGCGAACACGCCGAGCCCGACGAGGTCGCCGAACGCGAAGTGGACGATGCCCGTGAGCCGGTAGATGAGCGAGTACCCGGCCGCGAAGAGCCCGTAGACCCCACCCGCCGCCAGCCCGGAAACGATGACCTGAAGCGCGATCGTCATGTGAGCCAGAGCCTCACATATCGTCGCCGCAGCCGACATGTGCGGCTGCGGCCGTCAACGCGCCTCCGAAGGAGAGAGCCGGCCGAAGTCGTCATGCTCCGGCGAAGCCGGAGCGGACTTCGGGCGGCGATGCGCCCGGCATGATTCGAACATGCGACCTCTGCCTCCGCAGGGCAGCGCTCTATCCCCTGAGCTACGGGCGCGAGAGAGTCAGTGTAGCCG
>JBKPFI010000307.1:0-1596 GCA_046728775.1 Actinomycetota bacterium
CGGTCCGGCTCCACGGTTCGGCGTGGTCTCAAAGGCCCTTCACCAAACTCTCAATCCTCCTTCTCGAATACAAAAACCGCTGCAAGCAGCGGCCCTGAAATCCTCGTCCATCCGACTCGGTTGAACCTCGCCGAAGCGCCAGCTTGGGAGGTGAGGGTTGGGCCCCTGCTTCGCCAGAGTCACAGGGTAGCAAGGTATTCGCGCAGCTCCGCGAGCGACTTCGTGGACTGCTCTCCCCCGCGCTCCCGCACGGCGAGCGACTCGTTTGATTCCTTGTCGCCGTAGACGATCGTGACCGGAATCTTCTCGACCTCGGCGTCGCGGATCCGCTTGCCGACCGTCTCGTCGCGCTCGTCGACCTCCACGCGGAGCTCGCCGAGCTTCTCCGCAAGCTCGTGCGCGGTCGCGCGGTGGCGTTCGCCAACCGGGATCACGCGGATCTGCACCGGTGCGAGCCAGAAGGGGAACGCACCGCCGTAGTGCTCGATCAGAATGCCGATGAAGCGCTCCAGCGAACCGAGCAGCGCCCGGTGGATGACGACCGGCGTGTGCTCCTCGTTGTCGGCGCCCATGTAGGTGAGGCCGAACTGCGCGGGCATCTGGTAGTCGAGCTGGATCGTCCCCATCTGCCACGAGCGCCCGAGCACGTCCGTCATGTGAAGGTCGATCTTCGGCCCGTAGAAGACGCCCTCGCCCGGCGAGATCGCGTATTCCAGGTCGTGCGCCTTCAGCGCACTCTCGAGCGACGCCTCGGCGTGATCCCACTGCTCGTCCGTCCCGAGCCGCTTCTCCGGCCGCGTCGAGAGCTCCGCGCGCGCCTCCACGCCGAAGACGCCGTAGAGGTAACGGACGAAGTCGATGATCCCGTGGATCTCGTCCTGGATCTGGTCCTCCGCGAGGAAGATGTGCGCATCGTCCTGCGTGATGTGCTTGACGCGCAGGAGGCCGTGCAGCGTGCCCCCGAGCTCGTCCCGGTGCAGCGTCGACGACTCGGCGAAGCGCAGCGGCAGCTCCTTGTAGCTCCGCAGCCGACTCCCGAACAGGAGCATATGTCCGGGGCAGTTCATCGGCTTCAGCGCGAGGGGCTTTTCGTCCTCCTTGCCCTGGACGAAGAACATGTTCTCGCGGTAGTTCTCGTAGTGGCCCGAGGTCTCGTAGGTGTCGATGTCGTAGAGCAGCGGCGTCTTCACCTCGACGTAGCCGCGCCTGAGGTTCTCGCGCCGGCGCAGGTCCTCGAGCGCGTTCCAGATGACCATGCCCTTCGGGTGCCAGAACGGCATCCCCGGCGCATGCTCGGACAGGTGGAAGAGGTCGAGCTGCGGCCCGAGCCGGCGGTGGTCGCGGGCGCGCGCCTGCTCGAGCCGCTCGAGGTGGGCGTCGAGGTCCTTTTGGCCGTAGAAGGCCGTGCCGTAGATCCTGGTCAGCTGCTTGTTGTGCTCGTCGCCGCGCCAGTAGGCGCCGGCGAGGCCCGTGAGCTTGAGCGCCTTGATCGGCTTCGAGTCCTGCAGATGGGGGCCGCGGCAGAGGTCGGTGAAGTCGCCCTGCGTGTAGAAGGTGATCGGCCCGTCGGCCGTGTCGACGAGCTCGACCTTGTAC
>JBKPFI010000302.1:0-10260 GCA_046728775.1 Actinomycetota bacterium
GGGCCGAGCTCCTCGAGCGCCTCGCGCAGGCGGCGCGCGCGCAGCTCGGGCGGGTCGGTGTCGCGGCGCGACTCGTTGAAGCCGTAGCGGCCGAGAACGGTCGCGATCCGAGCCGCGCGTCCGAGCAGACGCTGATCGGCAGCGGCGCTCACGCGATCACGCCTCCTCGCGATGCGTCCGGACGATCACGACGGTGCAGGGCGCGTTGTGCGAGACGCGGTTCGGCACGTTCCGGAGCAGGAACTCCCGCCGCCCGCTCATCCCGACGCTCCCCACGACGACCACGTCTGCCCGCTCCCGCCGTGCGGCGTCGACGATCGCATCGGCCGGATCGTCTGCCAAGACCACGGCCGAGCGCTTCCGCTCGCCCGCGAGCCCCTCCACGTGCTCGGCCAGCTCGCGCGCCGCCTCCTGCCGCGACCCGTTGCCGCCCACGAGCACGCGCAGGACGAGCAGCTCCGCGCCGTAGCGACCCGCCATCTCCGCGGCGAAGCGAACCGCGCGCTCCGCCGTCTCCGAGCGGTCGGTGGCAACCAACACCAGCCGCACCACCTCGTCGTCGGCGCGACGGCGCAGCCGCATCAAGCGTTCCCGCCCAGCGCCTGCGGCAGCTCGGCGCGCGAGCCGATCCCGAGCTTCCGGTAGACGCTGCTGAGGTGCACCTCGACGGTCTTCGTCGTCACGAAGAGCTTCTGCGCGATGTCCTTGTTCGAGAGCCCCTCGGCCGCGAACCGCGCGACGCGCCGCTCGCTGGCCGTGAGCGACTCGACGCCCGAGAGAAGCAGCCGCCGCGGCCGCGCGCCCGTCGCCGCGAGCTCCGCCTCGGCTTGCTCGACGAGCGGCTGCGAGCCCGACCGCACGGCGATGTCGAGACCCTCCTTGAGGAGCTCCCGCGCCTCGGCGCGCGCGTTCGAACGGCGCAGCGCCGCACCGAGCTCGACCATCGTCCGCGCCCGCTCCAGCTTCGCCGACGAGCCCTCCAGCACGGCGAGCGACTCCCGGAGCGTCTCGATCCCCTCGGTCCCGCCCTGAGCCAGGCCGAGCACCCGCAGCGCGACCCCGATCGGCCGCGGCGCTCCCCACGCCCGCGCGAGCTCGACCTCCTCACGCGCCTGCTCGAGCGCCTCGTCGCGCCGCCCCAGCCCGAGCAGCGCCAGAGCGAGGTGCGAGTGCCACGCCAACACCGCCGGGTTCCGCATCTCGAACGCCTCCATGCAGCGACCGAGCCGCTCGAAGTCAGAGGCAGCACCCGTCAAATCGCCACGCGCGTAGCGCAGCCAACCACGCGAGCCGAGAAAGAAGATCAGGTGGGCGCTGTCGGCGACCTCCTCCTGAAGCCCGAGCTCCGCCAGCGCCTGCTCCGCCTCGTCCAGCTCGCCCCGGTTCGTCAGCACGTCGGCGAGGTAGGAGCGGAAGTAGATCGCGCCCTGCTGGCTCGGCAGGTACGTGACCAGGTCGTCCGACTCGCGTAGGTCCTCGATGCCGCCCTCCAGGTCGCCGCGCTGCGCCAGCGTCAGGCCCCGGAAGCAGAGCATGTTCGAGAGCGTGACCAGCTCGCCGCGCCGCTTCGCCGCCTCCATCATCATGTCGAAGAAGCGGTCGATCTCCTCGTCGTACTCGGCGTACAGGAGCGCGGTCGCGGCGCAGGAGATGGCGACCGAGGGCATGCTCGCGATCAGCGCCTCCACCGTCTTCGGCTCCGCCAGCTCGCAGACGGCCCCGCGGTTCAGTCCGCGCCGCGCGTCGAAGTAGCGCAGCGTCGAGACCATCACCGCACGGCCGACGTCGCCGACTAGCTCGTCCTCGTCGACGAGCGCGATCCGCTCGCGTGAGACCTCGATCACGTCCGGGTCGAACCCGGACGAGTTGATCAGCTCCGCCTCGAGCAGCTCCCGCAGCTCCGGCTGGTCGTCGTCGAGGCGCTCGATCGCGTCCTCGAGGATCCGCACGGCCTCCGGGCCGCGGTTCAGCCGGAACAGCGAGCGCCCGAGCTCGAGCGCCACCCGCGCGCGACGCAGCGGCTCGTCGATCAGCTCGAGCGCCTCGGACAGGTGTCCGGCCGCCGCCGACACGTCCACGCGCTGCTCTGCAAGGCCCAGCTCGAGCAGCGTGTCGGTGCGCGTCTCCTCCGAGGGTGGCTCGGTGAGCGCGCGCTTCAGGTAGCGGACGGCGACCTCGGGCGCACCGCGGACGATCGCGCGGTCGGCTGCGACGCGGAGCGTCTCGACGACGAACGGATCGCCCACGGGAGGCACGAGGTCGAGGTGCGCCGCGACTCGCTCCGGCTCCTCGTTCGCGGCCTCGAGCAGCTCGGCCGCGCGGCGGTGCTGCAGCAGCCGCTGCGAGGGCTCGAGCGACTCGTAGACGGCGGCGCGCACGACCGGGTGCACGAACTCGACCGTCGGCAGCGTGACGCGCAGCAGGTCGGCCTGCGCGAGCCACGTCGCGGCGAGCGACGCGAGATGGCGGTCGTCGATCTGCGCGAGAGCGGCAACGTCCCGCTGCTCGGCCCCGTCGCCGAGCACCGCCGCGGCCGTCGCGAACCGCCTCGCCTCCTCGGGCAGGCGCGACAGCCGCAGCAGAACCTGGCGCGTCACGGGCTCCGGCCCGACCTCCCGCACCCTTCCCGCATGCTGGGCGGTCGGCCGCACGCCCTCGCCGCGGAGCGCGTCCACGAGTGCGCGCACGTAGAGCGGGTTTCCGCCGGTGGCCGAGAGGCAGGCGGCGGCGAACTCCGGGTCGGGCGCGAGCTCGAACTCGCGCTCCACCATCGAGGCGACGCCGGCCTCGCTGAGCGCGGTCGGCCTGATCACGAGCACGGTCGGGTCCGAGATCAGCTCGGTCAGCAGCTCCGCCTGCGAGCTCTGCTCCGGCGGGCGCAGGCCGACGACCACGAGCAGGGGCAGGCCCTCGAGCCTGCGGCCCAGGAACGAGAGCCAGCGCAGCGTGGGCGCGTCCGTCCAGTGCAGGTCGTCGACGACGATCGCGGTCGGCCGCCGCGTGGCGATGTTGGCGGCGAGCCAGTAGAGCCCGTGCAGAACCGCGAAGGAGAGGTCGCCGGAGGCCGCGCCGGTCAGCTCCTCGTCGCCGAACAACCGCTCCGCGAGGCCAGCCGTGCCGGACAGGGCCTCGTCGCGCTCCTCCGCCGGGAGCGAGGCCAGGAACGGCTCGAACAGCTGCCGCACCACGCCGTAGGCGAACTCCTGCTCGAGGTCGGCGCTGCGGGCCAGGAGCACCTCGAACCCCGACGAGGCCGCCAGGGCGCGAGTCTCGGCCACGAGCCGGGTCTTGCCCATGCCGGCCCGGCCTTCGATCGCGACGACGCGACCCACACCCGAGGCGGCGGCGTCGACGACAGCGTGCAGTGCGGCCAGCTCGGCCTCCCGCTCGAGCAGCGGCGCGGTCGAGACCTGGACGTGGGTCCGGCGCCGCGGCATCCGCGGCTTGGCCTTGTCGCGCTCGCGCGTCGAGAGCGGCGGGAACTCCCCCGGCAGCCCCTCGACCTCGAGCTGGTAGAGCCGCTCCGGCCGGTCGAAGTCCGGCAGCGAGCTCTCGCCGAGGTCGCGCAGGCCGAGGCCCGAGGGCAGCTCGTGGCGGACGAGATTCGCGGTCGTGCTCGAGAGCAGCACCTGCCCGCCGTGGCCCGCGTCCCCGATCCGAGAAGCCTGGTGCACCGCGAAGCCGACGTAGCCGTCGCTGCCTACGTTCGCCTCGCCGGTGTGGAGGCCCATTCGCACCCGCACCTGAACGCCGTCGGGCCACTCCTGGGACGCGAGCGAGCGCTGGCCGGCGGCTGCTGCCGCGACCGCGGAGCCCGCGCTACCGAACACGACGAAGAACGAGTCGCCCTTCGTGTCGATCTCGAGCCCGCCGCCGTCCGAGAACGCCGCGCGCAGGAGCCGGTTGTGGGTCCCCAACACCTCGCCGTAGCGGTCCCGCCCGAGCCTCTTGAGCAACTGCGTCGAGCCCTCGATGTCCGTGAACAGGAACGTGACCGTGCCTGTCGGCAAGGACGCTGAAGCCTCTCGAACGGCGGAAACGTTCAGGGTCAACCCCTCCTGATGGACGCCCGGAAACTCAATTGTAGAGCCACGTCCCCGAAACATTGGGGGCCGATTTAGGGGCACCCCCAATGCGAATGGCAGACGCGCGCGCGCACGATGGGCCGGCAAACGACGACTCACCAGGAGAAGACGCCATGCCCACCACAGCCATCGCCGCCGAAGTCCTTCCGCAGGAGATCCCGGCCGCCGAGCCGGTCGCAGAGCCGGTCGCCGTCTCCGCCGTCGAGGTCATCCGCCGCTACGGCGAGGGCGACACGGCCGTCGAGGCCCTGCGCGGCGTCTCGCTCGACGTCGCCGACGGGCGCCTGACCGCGATCATGGGCCCCTCGGGCTCCGGCAAGTCGACCCTGATGCACATCCTGGCCGGGCTCGATCGGCCGACCAGCGGCGCCGTCTACCTGGACGGCGTCGAGATCACGCACCTCTCCGACCAGAAGCTGACGAAGCTGCGGCGCGACAAGATCGGCTTCGTCTTCCAGTTCTTCAACCTCCTCCCGATGCTGACCGCGGAGGAGAACATCGTGCTGCCGCTAACCATCGCCGGCCGCAAGCCGGAGCGCGAGTGGGTCGACGCCCTGCTCGAGACCTTCGGTCTCACCGCGCGCCGCTCGCACAAGCCGGCCGAGCTCTCGGGTGGACAGCAGCAGCGCGTGGCGCTCGCTCGGGCGCTCGTGACGCAGCCGAAGGTGGTCTTTCGCCGACGAGCCCACGGGCAACCTCGACTCCGCTTCCAGCGGCGAGGTGCTCGAGCTGCTGCGGCGGTCGGTCGACCAGCTCGGCCAGACGACGGTGATGGTGACCCACGACCCGCGGGCGGCCGCGATGGCCGACCGGATCCTCTTCATCGCGGACGGGCTCATCGTCAAGGACATCTCCGAGTCGACACCGGTCGAGGTGCTGGCGGCGATGCAGGAGGTGACCGGGCGGTGATCCGCGTCTCGCTGAAGGGCCTCGCGGCCCGGCCCGTACGGGCCGTCCTGACGGCGCTCGCGATCGTGCTCGGCGTCGCGATGGTGAGCGGCAGCTTCGTCGTCACCGACACGATCACCAAGGCCTTCGACACGATCTTCACGAGCTCGTACCGCAACACCGACGCGGTCGTGAGCCGAAAGTCGCTGGTCGACTACTCGAACAGCGGCAACGGAACGGTGTCGACCTCGCTGCTCGCCCGGATTCGGCGCCTGCCCGATGTCCAGGCGGCAGCGGGGTCGATCATCGACCTGAACAACGACACCACCAACACGAAGCTGATCGACCGCGACGGGAAGGCGATCGACGCGAACGGCAACCCGACGTTCGGCTTCGGCGTCGACCCCTCGCAGCCGCGCTTCAACCCGCTCCACCTCGTGACCGGGCGCTGGGCGAGCGGCCCGCACGACGTCGTCATCGACTACAACACGGCGAAGAAGCACCACTTCGCTGTCGGTGACTCGATCGACGCAGCCGCCAAGGGCCCGAAGGAGCGCTTCCGGATCACCGGCATCGCGAAGTACGGCGACGTCGACACTCTCGGCGGGGCGACGATCGCGGTCTTCACGATCCCGACCGCTCAGCGGCTGCTGCACCTCGACGGCTACACCAAGATCGCGGTCGCCGCGAAGCACGGCGTCTCGCAGTCACAGCTCGTCAGCCGCATCGAGCAGGTCGTTCCCGGCGGCATCCAGGTCAAGACCGGCGACGAGCAGGCGCGCGCGGACAAGAAGAACGTCGACACGTTCCTCTCGGTGATCCGCGGCTTCCTGCTCGGCTTCGGCGGGATCGCGCTGTTCGTCGGCGCGTTCGTGATCTTCAACACGCTCTCGATCACGGTCGCGCAGCGGACACGCGAGCTCGCGACGCTCAGGACCCTCGGCGCGAGCCGCCGGCAAGTTCTGCGCGCCGTCGTGCTCGAATCGTTCGTGCTCGGCCTGCTCGCGTCCGCAATCGGCATCGCGGTCGGCATCGGGCTCGCGCGTGGGCTGACGGCGCTGTTCGACTCGCTCGGACTGACGCTGCCGCAGAGCTCGCCGGTCTACGCGCTGCGGACATTCGTGATCTCGCTGCTCCTTGGCGTCCTCGTCACGGTCTTCGCGGGCCTCTGGCCGGCTGTCCGCGCGACGCGCGTTCCGCCGATCGCCGCCATCCGCGAAAGCGCGGTGCTCGGCCGCAAGCGGCGCTTCGGCCCGATCGCGGGCGTGGCGCTCTTCGCGGTCGCGATGGGGCTGATCGCCTACGCGACCCTCGGCGGCAACCTCGGCTCCGGCAAGGGCCTGCTCGCGCTCGGCGCGGGCACGCTGATCGGACTGCTGGGCGTCGCCGGCTTCGCTCCGTCGCTCGTCAGCGGCCTGGCGAAGGTCGTCGGCTTCCCCGCGCGGACGATCGGCGGCGCAGCGGGCCAGCTCGCCTCCAGCAACGCCGTCCGCAACCCGGCCCGCACCGCGTCCACCGCGGCGGCGTTGATGATCGGCCTCGCGCTGGTCTCGTTCGTGGCCGTCCTCGGCAAGGGCCTGCACGGCTCGGTCGACCGTGCCTTGCAGGACCAGGTAAGCGCCGACTGGGTGGTCAGCTCCAAGAACGGGTGGTCGGCCTTCACTGCGGCGGCGGGCGCCGCGGCAGAGCGGACGCCAGGGATCACGCGCTCGACCAGCATCCGCGCCGACCGCGGCCGCGTGCGCAACGCCAACGCCACCGTGAACGGCGTCGACCCGAAGACGGTTGCCTCGCTCTACCGGTTCGAATGGCGGGACGGCTCGTCGCAGCGGGCGCTCTCCGAGCTCGGCACGACCGGTGCGCTGATCAAGCGCTCCTTCGGCAACAAGCACGACCTGCACCTCGGCGACACGTTCACGTTGCGCACGCCGGCCGGGAAGCCGCTGCATCTGAAGGTGGTCGGCATCTTCCAGCCGCCTCGGGTCTACGAGCTGCTCGGCGGCGTCGTGATCTCGCAGCGGGCATTCGACGGCTCGTTCGCGCGGCCCTCGAACGAGCTGACGCTGATCGACGGCAACGTCTCGCGCGCGTCGCTGGAGCGGTCGCTCGCGCAGTTCCCGGACACGAAGATCGAGACCGAGGATCAGTACGTGACCAGCCAGACGTCATGGATCTCGACGATGACGAACCTGCTCTACGTGCTGCTCGCGCTCTCGGTGATCGTGAGCCTGTTCGGGATGGTCAACACGCTCGTGCTCTCGGTCTTCGAGCGGACGCGCGAGCTCGGGATGCTGCGCGCGGTCGGCCTGACACGGCGCCAGGCGCGGCGGATGGTGCGGCACGAGAGCGTGATCACGGCCTTGATCGGCGCTGCGCTCGGGCTGCCGCTCGGGATCCTGCTGGCGGCTTCCGTGACGCACGCGGTCAGCAAGTACGGCGTCGCGTTCTCCTTCCCGGTCGGTTCGATCGTCGCCTTCACGGTGACGGCGATCGTCGCCGGGATCCTCGCCGCGGTTGCCCCGGCGAGGCGGGCCTCGCGGCTCGACGTGCTCTCGGCGCTGCAGTACGAGTAGCCGAAAGCTGCTGGTGGGCAGAGGACGAGGGCGGCTCGGCGGCCGCCCTCGTCGCTTTGTCGGCACCATGCTTCGATCGACGTCAAGCGGCTAGCGGTGATCGTGGCGCTCCTGGTCGCGCCCGGGGGCGCGGCTCTCGGCCTGGTGCTCGCGGCTCGCGGCGGCGGCGGATGGTCCGGATCGACGCTGGACGGCACCTTCGTCGACCGCAACGGCGACGGCGTGCTCGAGCGCGCGGCGGGCGAGCCGTTCGTCGACCGGACCGAGCTCGCGCCCCGCTCGCCGGTCGGCCGGCGGCTCGCGCTGTTCGCGCAGGTGACCGATGCGCACGTCGTCGACGAGGAATCGCCGGCGCGACTGGAGGTGCTCGACCGCGTCGGCGCGCCGTTCACCTCCGCCTTCAGGCCGCAGGAGGCGCTGAGCGGTCAGGTGCTGGCGGCCACGGTGCACTCGCTGAACGCGCTGCGTCCGGATGCCGTGGTCGTGACCGGCGACCTGATCGACAACGCGCAGGACAACGAGCTACGGGAGGCCGTGAGCATCCTGCGCGGTGGGCGCGTCGACCCGAACAGCGGCGCGCCGGGCTACCAGGGCATCCAGGCCGCGGCCGACCCTGATCCCTACTACTACCGGCCGGACGTCGACCCACCTCGCCACCCGGGGCTGCTCACGAAGGCGGAGCGAACATTCGTCTCGCCCGGGCTGGACGCGCCGTGGTACCCGGTGGTCGGCAACCACGACCTCCTCGTGCAGGGCAATCTCGCGCCGACTGTGCGGACCAATGCGATCGCCACGGGTGACCGCAAACTGGTCGAGCTGAGCCCCGCCGCTCGGCTCGCCGTGCAGACAGGGCGACTGGCGCCGGGGGTGATCGCCAAGCTCCTGCGCAGAGGGCTGCCCGGGCGGTCGGTGCCGGTGGCGGCGGACCCGGCCCGGCGCGAGCTTCCGTCGCCCGAGGTTCTGGCCGCGCTGCGCCGGGCGAGCAGGCACGGCGGGCAGGGGCCGCTACTCGACTACTCGTTCGAGCTGGAAACCGGCGTGCGGGCGATCGTGCTCGACACGATCCGGCGCGGCCTGGGCTCGAGCGCGGTCGTGCGGCCTGGACAGCTGCGGTGGCTCACCGCGCAGCTTCGCGCCGCGGGCGCCCGTCCGGTCGTCGTCTTCTCGCACACCCCGCTCCGATCCGCTCTGGGCGGTGGCGCGGCGCTGGCGCTCCTGGACCGTGACCCGCATGTCGTGGCGGCGATCTCGGGCGACACGCACAGGAACTCGATCACGGCGCGGCGCACGCCGAGCGGCGGCTACTGGCTGGTCGGCACGTCGTCGCTGGCCGACTACCCGCAGCAGGCACGCGCCTTCGAGCTCGACCGAACGACAGGCGGCGGGCTCGTGCTGCAGACGTGGATGATCGAGCCGGACCCGTCGGACGAGGACGCTACGATCTCGCGTCGGCTCGCGTACCTCGACTACCAGGGCGGCCGCGTGAACCATTTCGCTGGCACGAGAGCCGACCGCAACGCGCGCCTGTACGTCCGCTAGCGCTCCCGGAGCCAGTCGACCACCGGGCCGCGGGTGACCAGACGCGTCGCCCAGAGCACCGTCACCGCCGTCCCGGCGAGGAGTCCCGCGGCCGTCACTGCCACGGCAGCCGCCGAAGGCTCGAGTGACAGCGACACGTAGCTCGCCGCGAGGTGCGAAACGGCCGGGCCGACGAGCCAGCGCTCGGCGGCGAACCCGAGCACGACCGCCGCGACCACGACCGGAGCCGCGGCCGACCCGACGACGCTCGCGAGCTGGCGACGCCCCGCTCCGAGGGCACGCACGACCGCAAGGCCCGTTCGCCGCTCCTGCACGGTCAGCGCCAGCAACTGCGCGATCGCGTACAGGCAGACCAGCGCGTCGAGGACGGCAACGGTGCGCAACAGCGCAACGAGCAGCGAGATGAAACCGCTCGAGCGAGAGGCCCAGTTCTGCACCGACTCGCCGGCGATGCCGCGGGACGAGGACGCAAAGAACCCTGCGTGCTCCAGCTCGCGGCGCACCGCCGACCCGTCGGCGCCCGGCCGCTGGCGCACGGCGATCTCGGAGGGCGCGCCCGGCTCGCCCGCGAGCAACCGCGCCGGACGCACGTACGCGACCCGCCCCTGCCGCTCGAGCGCCCGCACGATGCCCACGACTCGGAAGCGCACCTCCGTACCGCTGGGGAGCTGAGCCGCGAGCGTCGCGCCCGGGCGCAGGTTCAGGATTTGAGCGAGCCCGAGGCCGACCTCGACCTCTCGCGGCCCGCGCAGGCGATGTCCCTCCGCGAGCTCCGGCGCCTCGAAGCGCGTGTGGTCACCCGGGAAGGCGATCAGCGAGAAGGGCTCGCCCAGGTCGAACGAGTCGGCCGCGTTGACGTCGTAGCGCGGCGCGGCCGCAGCCACACCCGGCAGGCGCGAGATGCGGGACGCGTCGGCGGGTGACGCGGAGACCGTGAGCTGGTACCGCTTGCCGACCGCCACCGGGTCGCGGTCGAGCCGGAGCAGCAGTGCCGCGATCGAGAGGATGAGCAGGATCACGACAACCGCCGAGCCGAGCACGAGGACGCCTCCGGCCGTTCGCGCCGGCCGCGCCAGCGCCATCCGCAGCCCGAGGCCCGCCGACCCTCCTCCTCCCGGCAGCCGCCTGGCCGAGCCGACCACGTCCCCGCGCTGGAGGGTCTGTCTCTTATACAC
>JBKPFI010000070.1:0-1166 GCA_046728775.1 Actinomycetota bacterium
TCGCGCTTGGCGAGGTAGTCGTTGACGGTGACGAGGTGGACGCTGTCGCCCGTCAGCGCGTTCAGGTAGAGGGGCTGGACCGCGACGAACGTCTTTCCTTCGCCCGTCTTCATCTCGGCGATGTCACCCTCGTGGAGGACGATGCCGCCCATCAGCTGGACGTCGAAGAGGCGGACGCCCATCGAGCGCTTGAACGCCTCTCGCACCGCGGCGAACGCCTCGAAGACGAGCTCGTCGACGGGCTCGCCGTTCTCGATCCGCTGCTTGAACTCCGTCGTCTTGGCGGCGAGCTCGGCGTCGCTGAGCGCCTCGAACTCGGGCTCGAGCGTGCCGATGTAGGCCGCCTGCTCGGCGAGCCGCTTGACCCGCCGGCCCTCGCCGAAGCGGAGAACTTTTTCGAGCGATCCGAGCTGCTGGGCCATTTGCCTAGGGTAGCGACCTTCGGTCTGCTTCAGGGAGCATCGGCCGGCGGACGGCTCGTCTAGAGGGGGCTCGCTTCGATCTCCCAGAGGTCGCCGTCGAGGCGGCGGGCGCGGAGGACGTACGACTCGCCCTGGTCTCGGCCGATGCGCTCGAGCTGCGGCACGCTGCCGAACGACGGCTCGCCGTCTACGGAGAGGGAGTGGCCGGCCTCCGACACCACGAGCTCGAGCAGGTCGCCCTCGGCTTCGAAGCTCGCGACCTCGACGCGGCGGCCGGCAACCGCCCAGACGTCGGCGTCTCGCCGAACGGCTTCCGCTCGGTACGGTGGCTCGATCGTTTGCTCGATCGCGTCGGCGAGCGGCCCGAGCGTGTCCGGGGGCTCGTCCTCGTCGACGACGAGGTCGCGGTTCGGCAGGGCGACGAAGTGGACCTCGTCTCCCGCGAGGCCCGGCGCCTCGGCCGAGGCGACCGCATCCCAGCGGCGCGGCCGCGGAACGCCGTGGATGCCGGTGACGCCCCAGTGCGGGCCCGGGTCGACGATCGGCGGCTCCTGCTGTTCGAGGCCGGCTTCCCGCGCGAGCTTCTTGTGCAGTGGCTCGCGGCGGAAGATCACTGCGGCTCGATCAGCCCGTAGTTGCCGTCGTTCCGGCGGTAGACGACGTTGACGTCGTTCGAGTCCGCGTCGCGGAAGACGAAGAAGTCATGGCCGATCAGCTCGAGCTGGAGCACCGCCTCCTCTGGTC
>JBKPFI010000349.1:0-2181 GCA_046728775.1 Actinomycetota bacterium
ACGGACCGGCGGCGTGGAGCCCTCAATCGAGCTGACAGCGGAAGGCCTGTGGAGCGAGGTATCTGGTCGGCTCAGGGGCGCCCTCAACGAGACGACGTACCGCACGTGGTTCGGCCACGTGGAGGGCGTCGAGCTGAGCGACGAGCAGTTCGTGCTCGCCGTCCCCAACGACTTCACGCGCGACTGGATCGAGGGTCACTTCAACGGCCTGATCAGTGCCGCAGTCGGTGACGCCACCGGCCAGGAGCGGCAAATCCAGCTCGCCGTCACCGAGGTCGAGGGCGAGCCGCAGGAAGCGGTCGAGGTCCACCGCCGCGAGCCGGTCGGCATCGGCCTCAACCCCAAGTACACGTTCGACTCCTTCGTCATCGGCTCTTCGAACCGCTTCGCCCACGCGGCCGCGCTGGCGGTCGCCGAAGCGCCGGCGCAGGCCTACAACCCGCTCTTCATCTACGGCGGCACCGGGCTCGGAAAGACACACCTCCTGCAGGCGATCGCACAGTACGTCCACGACAACCAGGGCGAGCTCTCGGTGCGCTACGTGACGAGCGAGACCTTCATGAACGACTTCATCAACGCGCTGCGCGACAAGCGCATCGAGGGCTTCAAGCAGCGCTACCGCACCTACGACCTGCTCCTGGTCGATGACATCCAGTTCTTCGAGCACAAGGAGCGCATCCAGGAGGAGTTCTTCCACACCTTCAACTCGATCTACGAGGCCGGCGGGCAGATCGTGATCTCCTCCGACCGCCCGCCGCGCGAGATCTCGACGCTCGAGGAGCGGCTGCGCTCGAGGTTCGAGTGGGGGCTGATCACCGACATCCAGCCTCCCGACCTCGAGACGCGAATCGCGATCCTGCGCAAGAAGGTCAAGACCGACCGCATCCACGTGCCCGACCCGAAAGTGCTCGAGTTCATCGCCGGCCGCATCTCCTCCAACATCCGCGAGCTGGAGGGTGCGCTCACGCGCGTCGTCGCGTTCTCCTCGCTCACCGGGCGGCCGATGACGGAGGACCTCGCACAGGACGTGCTCAAGGATGTCTTCCCACAGGGAGAGGTGCAGCAGGTCTCGATCGAGCGCATCCAGGAGCTCGTCTCCGAGCGCTTCGGGCTATCGCTCGACGAGCTCTGTGGCGACAAACGCTCGCAGAACATCGTCTACCCGCGGCAGGTGGCGATGTACCTCTCGCGCGAGTTGACCGACTCCTCGCTGCCGAAGATCGGCAAGCAGTTCGGCGGGCGGGACCACACGACGGTGATCCACGCGACCTCGAAGATCGCCCGCATGATCCGCGAGGACCGGGATGTGTACAACCTGGTGCAAGAGTTGACCGCGCGCATCAAGCAAGCGCGGTGAAGCTGTGGATCGAATTGAGGCCCGCCGTGGCCCCTGTAGACGAGGCCGGTTCTTCCACAGCTCCCACCCACAGCGAAAGGCGGCTCCCGGAGCGGGACCGAAGCGTCATCCCCGTGCTCCACACTCCCTATGACTACGACAAAGGAATTTCATAAATGATGGAAACCGAAGCTGTGGTTGCACAGGGGACACTCAGAGTCGTTTGCTCCCGCGATGAGCTGACGCGCGCCCTCGGGGTTGTCTCGCGCGGCGTCTCGACGCGGACGACCGTTCAGATTCTCGCGGGCATCCTTCTGCGCGCCTCCGAGGGGAAGCTCGAGCTCGCCGCCACCGACATGGAGCTCTCGCTGCGAACCTCGCTCGAGGCGCAGATCGAAGCAGACGGCTCCGTCGTGGTGCCGGGCCGGCTGCTGCTCGAGCTCGCGCGCCTCTTGCCCGAGGCAGAGGTGACACTCGAGCACAAGCTCGAGGAAGCGGCTGTCGAGATCCGCTCCGGCTCGGCTAGCTATCGGCTTCACACCTACAACGCGGAGGACTTTCCGCGTCTGCCCGACGCCGAGGCCGCGGAGCGGCACGACGTCGACCGCGAGACGCTGCTGGAGACGGTCGCGCGCGTGAGCCGCTCGGCCTCGCGGGACGAGTCGCGCCCGGTGCTGACGGGGGTCCTGATGCGCTTCGAGCCCGGAAAGCTCGTGATGGCGGCGACCGACTCCTACCGGCTCTCGGTCAAGGAGACGGCGGTCGACGGCACCGTGCCCGAGCTGGAAGCGATCGTGCCCGCGCGAGCGCTGGGCGAGCTCGCCCGCATCGCGCAGGCCGGCGAG
>JBKPFI010000101.1:0-9348 GCA_046728775.1 Actinomycetota bacterium
GGGCGAGGGCGCCTGCGTGCTGGTGCTCGAGGAGCTCGAGACGGCCCGGGCGCGCGGTGCGACGATCTACGCCGAGGTGCTCGGCTACGGCACCTCGAACGACGCGTACCACCTGGCCGCACCGGAGCCCGAAGCCGTGGGTGTCGCCGTGATGATGCGCGCGGCGCTGCAGCGCGCCGGCGTCGAGCCCGAGCGTGTCGGCTACGTCAACGCGCACGGCACCTCGACGCCGCTCGGCGACGCCGCCGAGACGAAGGCGATCAAGGACGTTTTCGGCGACCACGCCTACAAGGTCGCCGTCTCCTCGACCAAATCCGTGATGGGTCACTGCTTCGGAGCCGCGGGCGCGATCGAGGCGATGATGTGCGTCCTCGCGGTGCGGGACGGCGTGCTCCCGCCGACGATCAACTACGAGCACCCCGACCCGAGCTGCGACCTCGACTACGTTCCGAACGAGGCGCGCGAGGCCGAGGTCGAGGTCGCGCTCTCGAATGCGATGGGCCTCGGCGGCCACAACGCCTGCGTGCTCGTCGGCCGCTTCACCGGCTGAGGGCTTCAGGACCTCAACATCCCGCCGGTTCGCGCCGACAAGTGACCATGCCCTTGAATTTCACGCCGCCTCGGGCTAAGACCCCTTGAGCGGCTGCGCAACGCGGGCGAGGCGCTACGGGCCTCGCCGGGAGAGGGGAACGTCGGCATGAGGCTGCTTCGAGCTCGGATGCGCCAGCTGGGCGGTCGGCGCGCCGGATTCGTCGTGGCTGCGTTCGCGCTCGTCGGGCTCGCCGTCAGCGCGAGCTCGGTGATGGCCGGCGGACCGCTCGTGCGTCTCGGCGCGCGTGGCGATGTGCCGGTTCCGCGCGCCACGCCCCCCGCGAGGGCGCCGAGGTCGGGCCGTTCAGTGGTCGTCGGCCACTCGTACAAGAACGATCGCTCGCGGCCCCTCCGCCTCGTGCCGGTGACGTCGCTCGGCCCGCGCGTCGAGCGCGAGCCGAACCCGAACCCTCGGCCGGTCTCGCAACACAAGGACGCCGTCGACGCCGCTCGTCAGACCAAGCTCGCCGCGCCGAGCATGCCGGCGACGACACTCAACTTCGATGGGATCGTCTTCCCGGGCGTCGGCTGCAACTGCGCGCCGCCGGATACGAACGGCGAGGTCGGCGCAACGCAGTACGTCCAGATGGTCAACCAGGGCTTCCAGGTGTTCAACAAGACCACCGGCGCGTCGGTGCTCGGCCCGGCCGACATCTCCACGGTCTGGTCCGGGTTCGGCGGGGTCTGTCAGAGCGATGCCTGGGGCGACCCCGTCGTGCTCTACGACCAGCTTGCGAACCGCTGGGTGATCAGTCAGTTCGCGGGCCTCGACACGAACGGCGCGATGACCGACGTGTGCATCGCGGTCTCGACCTCGAGCGACGCCACCGGTACTTGGAACCGCTACGCCTTCCACCTTGGCCCAGACTTCTACGACTACCCGCATCTCGGCATGTGGCCGGACGCCTTCTACATGAGCATGAACGTGTTCAACGCGGCCGGTACCGCGTATCTAGGGCCGCAGGCCTTCGCCTTCGACCGGACGGCGATGCTTGCCGGGAGCCCGGCGACGTTCGTCACCCCGGGGATCACTGGCGGCTCGTCCGAGGACCCGTTCCTGCCGGCCGACCTCGACGGCTCGACGCCGCCGCCGGCTGGCGCTCCCAACCCGTTCGTCGAGTGGCCGGGAACGGGCGCCTACAAGGTCTACCGCTTCCACGTCGACTGGACGACGCCCGCCAACTCCACCTTCACGCTCGGCGGCTCTCCTGTAGCGGCAGCGTTCTCCGTGCTTTGCCCGACGACCCGCAGCTGCGTGCCGCAGGCCGGCACCACGTCGGGGCTCGACGCCATCGGCGACCGGCTCATGTTCCGCGCGGCCTACCGCAAGTTCGGCGACCACGAGTCCCTGGTCGGCAACTACACCGTGCGCTCCGGGGGCGTCGCGGGCGTGCGCTGGTTCGAGCTGCGCAGCCTCACGTCCGGCTCGCCGGCCGTCCACCAGGAGAGCACCTACCAGCCCGACACGACCTGGCGCTGGATGGGGAGCGCTGCGATGGACCTGCGCGGCGACGTCGCGGTCGGCTTCAGCGCGTCGTCTGCCGCGATCAACCCGCAGATTCGCTACGCGGGCCGGCTCGCCGGCGATCCTCCGAACCAGCTGACGCAGGGCGAGGCGACGCTCATCGCCGGCGGCGGCAGCCAGACGGATGCCGGCAACCGCTGGGGCGACTACAGCGACCTGACCGTCGACCCCATCGACGACTGCACCTTCTGGTACACGCAGGAGTACTACGCCTCCACGTCGGCGGCCAGCTGGCGCACGCGTATCGGCAGGTTCAAGTTCCCGATCTGCAACCCGAGCGCCGGCGCCGCCCTCTCGATCACGAAGACCGCGGACGCGGCGAACGCCTCCGCCGGGTCGCAGATCGGCTTCACCGTCAGCCTGACGAACGGCGGCTCGGACCCCGCGACCGGGGTCTCGGTCACCGACAACCTGCCCGCGGGGACCGGAGTCGCCTGGTCGGTCGATCCGGCGAACAGCGACGCCGGCTGGTCCGTGAGCGGCTCCGCCCCCAACCAGAGCCTCGTCTACGCACCGGCGACGCTTGCCGGCGCCACCAGCACGCACGTGCACGTCGTGAGCGCGACGACCGGCGGCTCCTGCGGCGCCTACAACAACACCGCGAGCTTCACGAGTTCCAACGGCGGCTCGGGACAGGCCTCGGCCTCCGAGACCGTCACCTGCTCGGTACCGACCTGCAGCCTCGGCGCAGGCTTCGAGAACGTCGGCCTCCTCTCCGGCTGGTCGCTGCAGAACAACAGCGAGCCTTCCGGGACCGACGACTGGTTCCAGGGGATTCCCGCGGCGTTCCCCGCCCAGGCGGGGCCGACCGACTCCTACATCGCCGCGGACTACCAGAACACCTCCGACGGCACGATCAGCGACTGGCTCCTGACGCCGGTCCTGACCCTGCAGAACGGCGCGCAGCTCAGCTTCTGGACGCGGACCTACGACCCGGCGCCGCTGCCGGTCCAGTTCCCCGACCGGCTCCAGGTGCGCATGAGCATTAACGACGCGAGCACGAACGTCGGCAGCTCTTCCGTCGACGTCGGCGACTTCACCCGCCTCCTGCTCGACCTCAACCCGAGCTACTCGACTTCCGGCTACCCGCTCGTCTGGACGAGGTACACGGTCACGGTGAGCGGCCTCGGTGCGCCGACGACTGGACGGATGGCGTTCCGATACTTCGTCGAAGACGCGGGACCGGACGGGGCGAACTCGGACTACATCGGTATCGACACGGTGGCCTTCAACTGCTCGCCGCCGCCGCCGCCTCCGCCACCGCCTCCACCGCCCCCGCCGCCGCCTCCGCCGCCGCCACCCCCGCCTCCGCCGGCGCCGCCGCCTCCGCCCTCGACGCGGCCCTGCGTGGTGCCCAAGGTGGTCGGCCTCACGTTGAGAAGGGCGAAGCCGAGGCTCGTCGCCCGCCACTGCCGCGTCGGCCGAGTGACGAAGAAGGCTTCGACCCTGAGGAAGAAGGGCAGGGTGGTCGCTCAGCTACCGCGAGCAGGCAGACGCCTGAAGACCGGCGCGAGGGTGAACCTCGTGCTCGGCAAGGGCCCGGCCCGACGGTAACGCCGGCGCTGTCACCGGCGCAAGCCGTCCGGAGACCTTGAAATCGTCGCAAGACGAAGTAAGACTGAGGCCGCCGAAGGTTGACGCATTTGTAACTACGGACTGAGACGGGATCCGGAATGAGGTTGCCGGCGTTTGTGCGCCGCCTCGGTGGGGCGCGCGGGATGGTCGTCGTTGGCGTATTCGCGGTTGCTGCATTGTCGGTTGGTGCGGGGGTCGTGCTGGCGGGTGGTTCGGCCGGCCGCATCACCCTCGACAGCGCCGGCCCTGTTCCGCGCGCAGCGGCGCCGGCTACCGCGCCCGGCTCGGCGAAGGCGATCGTCGGCCACTCCTACAAGAACGACGTGACACGGCCGCTCCGGAGCGTTCCGGCGGCACCGTTCGTTCCGGGGCGAGAGATGGAGGCGAGCCCGAATCCGCGTCCGGTCTCGACGCACAAGGACGCCCGCGACACCGTTCGCCAGGCCGAGGTGTTCGCGGCGAACATGCCGGGCACCAGCCTGAACTTCAACGGGATCCCCTTCCCCGGCGTCGCCTGTAACTGCGCTCCTCCCGACACGAACGGCGACGTCGGCGCGACGCAGTACGTCCAGATCGTGAACGAGGGCTTCCAGGTCTTCAGCAAGTCGACCGGCGCGTCGCTGCTCGGCCCGGTCGGCATCGCGACCCTCTGGAACGGGTTCGGCGGCGTCTGCCAGAACAACGGCGCAGGCGACCCGGTCGTGCTTTACGACCAGCTCGCGAACCGCTGGCTGATCTCGCAGTTCGCCGGCGTGTCCGTCCCGACCGACGAGTGCATCGCGGTTTCGACCACGAGCGACGCCACCGGCACGTGGAACCGCTACGGCTTCCACCTCGGGACCGACTTCTTCGACTACCCGCACCTCGGCGTGTGGCCGGACGCGTACTACATGTCGATGAACGTGTTCAACTCCTCCGGGACGGCCTTCCTCGGGCCGCAGCCGTTCGCCTTCAACCGCGCGGCAATGCTCGCCGGCTCGCCGGCGACGTTCGTCACCACGCGCAACTCGTCGGTGTTCAACTCGGCGAACGACGCGATGCTGCCGGCCGACCTCGACGGCTCGACGGCTCCGCCTGCCGCCGCTCCGAACCCGTTCCTGATGTCGGGGACGGCCTCGACGTGGAAGCTGTGGCGCTATCACGTCGACTTCGCAACGCCCGCGAACTCGACGTTCACGCTGGGCGGCAACCTCACGCCTGCGCCGTACGGCGTGCTCTGCCCCGTGAGCCGGAGCTGCGTGCCGCAGCTGGGCACCAGCGCCGGTCTCGACGGCATCGGCGACCGAGGCATGTTCCGCCTCGCCTACCGCAACTTCGGCGACCACGAGGCGCTCGTCGGCAACCAGACGGTCTCCTCGGGCGGAGTCGCGGGGATCCGCTGGTACGAGATCAACCACGCCACGGCGGGCACGCCGGGGTTCACGCAGCAGAGCACCTATCAGCCCGACACGACCTGGCGCTGGATGGGCAGCGCGGCGATGGATCAGAGCGGCGACCTCGCGATCGGCTTCAGCGCCTCGAGCGCCTCGATCAACCCGCAGATCCGCTACGCCGGCCGCCTGGCGAGCGACCCGGCGAACACCCTCGCGCAGGGTGAGGCACACGTCTTCGACGGAACCGGCAGCCAGACGGGCACGTCGAACCGCTGGGGCGACTACAGCGACCTGACGATCGACCCGGTCGACGACTGCACGTTCTGGTACACGAACGAGTACTACCAGACGACCAGCAGCTTCAACTGGCGCACGCGGATCGGGAGCTTCAGGTTCCCGTCGTGTGGCGGGACTCCGCCGCCGCCGCCGCCTCCACCTCCGCCGACGCACACGCTGACGGTGACCAAGGCGGGGACCGGGACGGGCACCGTCACGAGCTCGCCCGCCGGGATCAACTGCGGCTCGGTCTGCGTGGCGACGTTCTCGAACGGCACCACCGTGACGCTCACGGCGAGGCGCTCAGGCAGGAATCGTTTCGCCGGGTGGTCCGGTGACTGCACGGGGACGGGGACCTGCGTCCTCACGATGACGGCCGACCACGCCGTCACGGCTACCTTCACCAGGCGGTAAACGGTCCGGTATTGCTAGCGGGGCTCGACCGCTTCGGCGGTCAGCTCCGCTAGTGAGCCCAGCACGGCGTCGGCCTGCGCGAGGGCCTCGTCGCCGGGCGGGAAGTGGCTGTTCGGAATCGCGATCACGCGCATTCCCGCGGACATCGCGGCGAGGATCCCGTTGTGCGAGTCCTCGATCGCCGCGGCTCGGACGGGGTCGAGGCCGAGGCGCCGCGCGACCTCGAGGTAGACGTCGGGCGCGGGCTTGCCGCGGGCGACCTCCTCAGAGGAGACCGTCGCCTCGAAGAGATCCCGGACGCCCAGCAGCTCGAGCGCGAGGTCGATCAGCTCGCGGTTCGACGACGAGGCGAGGCCCAGCGGCCAGCGGGCGGCGAGGCGCTCGACGGCCGCTCGCGCGCCCTCGATCACCGGAAGCCGTTCGCGGTAGAGGTCGGAGAGGCGCTGGACGACCTCGCGGTTGATCTCCTCCGGCGGCTCGCGCAGCCCGATCGTGTCGTGCATGTAGCGGGACCACTCGCGCGAGCTCATGCCCATCATGTCCCGCTGCGCGCGGTCGTGCCAGCGGCCTCCGCGTTCCTCGGCGAGCTGCTCGCGGGCCGCGTCCCAGAGCTGCTCCGAGTCGAGCAGGACGCCGTCGAGGTCGAAGACGACGGCCTCGATCACAGGGCGGCGTAGGCCTGGCCGTGGAAGAGGAGCGGGCGCGCATCCGGCGGGCCGGTCTCCGCGGCCTCGACGGACGCGACGAAGAACGTGTGGTCGCCCGTCGGCAGCTCATCGGTGAGGCGGCCGCGGAACCACGCCACTGCTCCGTCGAGCTGCGGCGGGCACTCGTGCCGGTTGCGGAGCGGGATGCGCTCCCAGAGGGCGATCGGTGGCACGCCGCGGGCGAAGTGCTGCGCGAGATGCTCCTGTCCGGCCGCGAGGACGCTCACCGCGAGCACTCCGGCCTCGCGCACGAGCTCGTGGAGCGCCGCGTCGCGGCGGATCGCGAAGCCGACGAGCGGCGGCTCGAGCGAGAGCGAGACGAACGAGGCGACCGTCAGGCCCGCGCGCTGCCCGCCGACGTCCACGGTGACGACGGCCACGCCGGCCGGAACCCGCCGCATAACCGCGCGCAGCTCGTCCCCGCTGACCACGCGGCGATCATACGAGCGCCCCAACCCGGTGTCAGACACGCGCACGAAAGTGTTACGCGGTCGCCACGAATGTATGCCGAATTGAGGTGCGCCTTGGTAACCCTGCCTAGCCTCGGATCGTGGGACGACAACCGCGTAACGAGGTCCCCGGCGGGATCTATCACGTGGGTTCGCGAGGGAATCGCGGCTGCCGGGTCTTCGCCGACGATTTCGAGTGTCACGTCTTCCTGAAGCTCCTCGGGTTAGCGGCCTCGCGCTTCCACTGGACGTGTCACTCGTTCTGCCTGATGTCGAATCACTACCACCTCCTCGTTCAACTCGAGCTCGGCGGGCTCTCCGCGGGGATGCAGCTCCTGAACGGCTCGTTTGCCCGGTTCTCCAACCAATGCCACGGTTGGCGGGCACAGCACCTGTTCCGAAACCGGTTCTGGTGCGACTTCATCGAGGACGAACAGCACCTTCTCGAGACTGCTCGTTACATCGTGCTGAACCCCTTGAGGGCCGGCCTCTGCGCTGCGCCCGAGGAGTGGCGGTGGAGTAGCTACAGGGCCTGCGCGGGGCTCGACTTCGCGCCGAGCTTCCTCGCGGTGAGGGAGCACCTTGGCCTCTTCGGCAGCTCACCGTCAGCTGCGCGGCGGGCGTACCGTCAGTTCGTTCGCGACGGCATCGACTCGGGGCCGCCCCGTGTCAGGCACCGTGACGAATCACGCGCGCGCTCGGCGGGCTCGGGCTGACGGTAGGTGCCCGTAGCGCTTCTCGGAGGCCCGCTCCGCTCTCCGTAGACCCCCGCAACGTCGCCGCGAGCAACTGCGGATGCGCGTTCGGGGCTGCCGCTGGATCCTGGACGCCGATGGCAGTCTCGACACCGATCCGACCAGCGACGAAAGCCCGTCGCCCGCCGCCGCGGCGGAGGCATGAGCGCCTGTGGCCGGAAGCCCGCCGGCCGCAAGAGGCTTCGGGCGCTCCGACGCCGTCGCAGGCATCCGAGCTCGAGTCGATCAACATGCAGTGGCAGGTCGCGCTCGATGCCGCGGAGGGCGCGCTGCAGGCCGCTGCAGCTCTGCTACCGGCGCCGGAGCTCGCCGGGCGGAGAGCTCAGCTACTCGAGGAGCGAGGCGAGATCGCGAACGCGCTCAGCGACCTGGCGCGGGTTGGGCGCCTCAGTGGTGTCGGCACTTCTTCCAACCGCCGCGGATCGAGTCGAGCGTCGCGTTCATCTCGCTCTCGAGCGCCACGTCGGCCGGATCGCTCCGGTCGAACGGGTGCAGCCCCTGCCCCTGCCAGAGGACGTCGGGCGTCACGCCCGGCCCCTGCGCAGTGATCCGGTACTGCTCGCCGGTGCCGGGCCCGCGCTTGCGCTTCGGGATCCCCGGTGGATGCGCGTAACCGCCGACCCATGGATTCCGGCGGTAGAAGCCGTAGCAGAACATCCCGGGCGGCCCGTGCGAGACGAAGGAGTTCTCGCGCAGCCAGCCGGGCCCATACGTCGAGTTGTAGGTGTCGAGGAAGAGCAGGCGCCCGTAGCCGTCGGTCGGCGCGCCGAAGCGCGTCGTGTTGAAGCCGCGGATGCCGACGCCCCTGTACGTGAAGCGGCCGAAGACCTCCTGGAAGCGGTTGCCGTAGATCCAGTCCGAGTGCACCTCGAGCTGGGCCAGCGGCCCCGTCCAGTGCGAGAGATGAAGCCACCACGTCTTCTGCAACGAGAGCCAGGGCGCCATGCCGAGGTTCGGCAGCGCCGTCTGCCAACTCTGCAGCGCCCAGTACGAGCCGTTCGACGCCTGGCACGCGGCCACGAGCCACGGCAGGTCGGGCCCGTCGTACGCGCGGCAGCGATTCTTGAAGTGCTTCCAGACCAGCCGGTGGTGCTTCCAGCCGCCCGAGTAGTCGAGCTTGAAGTTGACCTGGGGGATCTTCGGGCTCGCGGGCCGCTGGCGGGCGTTGACCGCACCCCAGGCGAGCAGGTGCGTGAGCCGCCCCCGCTGCGAGTATGTGATCAGCGCGGTCCCCTTGGTGTTGACCGCCAGCCGGACGTTCGCGGCGTTGCGGGCGATCAGCTGCGAGGCGCCGGCCGGGCCGACGAGCCCGAGCGCGATGACGCACGCAAACCCGAGCGCGAGAAAGCGAGAGACCGGCCGCACACCACCCTTATCGGAAGCCGTGGCGGGCTCCTCAAGCGAAGCCTTGCCTCCTTCGGGGGAACCTACGAGGCGATGCGCTCTTCGGCGACCGGCTCGAGTGGCACCGGAACGTCGAGGGGAAGGCTCAGGAAGACGTCGACCACCGCCGGATCGAACTGCGTCCCCGCGCCCTCGCGGAGCCGCCGGCAGGCCTCGTCCACGCTCAGCCGCCTTCGGTAGGGCCGGTCGGTCGTCATGGCGTGGAAGGCGTCGCAGACGAGGATGATCCGCGCGTCGAAGGGGATCTCCTCGCCCGCCTTGCCGTCCGGGTAGCCGCCC
>JBKPFI010000014.1:0-6248 GCA_046728775.1 Actinomycetota bacterium
GTCGCCCATCCCGAGGATCCGCGAGGCCATCCGGTCGGGATGGAAGTACTCGAGCTGGTCGAGTCGCTCGCCGACCGAGGCGAGCTTGATCGGCTTGCCGGTGACGGCCTTGACCGAGAGCGCCGCGCCGCCGCGCGCGTCGCCGTCGAGCTTGGTGAGGACAACGCCGTCGAAGGCGACGCGCTCGGCGAACGCCTCCGCGACGCGGACCGCATCCTGGCCGGTCATCGAGTCGAGCACGAGCAGGACGTTCGTCGGGCGCGTCGCGTCCCGCACCGCGACGAGCTCGTCCATCAGCTCCTGATCGACGTGGAGGCGGCCGGCGGTGTCGAGGATGACCGTGTCGAGCCCCTCGGCGCGCGCTCCCTCCACGCCTTGCTGCGCCGCGGCGACCGGGTCGGCGCGCTCCGCGCTGAAGACGGGGACCTGGAGCTCCCGTCCCAGCTGCTCGAGCTGGTCGATGGCGGCCGGCCGCTGCAGGTCGGCGGCGACCAGGCCGGGCTTGCGCCCTTCCTTGCGCAGGAGCAGCGCGAGCTTCGCAGCGGCCGTCGTCTTGCCCGAGCCCTGCAGGCCCGCGAGCAGGATTACCGTCGGCGGACGGCCGGAGAAGGCGAGGCGCGAATCGCCGGAGCCCATCAGCTCCGTCAGCTCCTCGTGCACGATCTTCACGACTTGCTGTCCGGGCGTCAGGCTCTTGAGGACGTCGGCGCCGGCCGCCCGCTCGCGCACGCGGCCGACGAACTCCTTGACGACCTCGAAGTTGACGTCGGCCTCGAGCAGCGCGAGGCGGACCTCGCGCATCGCGCGCGAGATCGACTCCTCGTCGAGGCGGCCCCGCTTGCGCAGCTCGCCGAGCGCGCCCTGAAGCCGGTCTGAGAGCGTGTCGAACACGGGCGGCCAGTCTAGCGGCGCGCCTTTTCGGGTAGGCGAACGCCATGAAGGAGCGCCTGAAACGCTTCGTGAAGCTGTGGGTCGACCTCTTCGCCCGGCACCAGCTCCTCGACCACGCGAGCGCGATCGCGTTCGCCGTGCTGAAGGCGCTCGTCCCGCTGACGCTCCTGGGCCTGGCGCTGCTCGGCGCGCTCGGCCAGGAGAAGGTCTGGAACGAGACGCTCTACCTGGGGCTCAAGGACCACCTCCAGCCGACCACGGCTGGCGCAATCGACGAGGCAGTCCAGCGAATCTTCACGCAGAACTCGGCGGGGCTGATCGCGCTGGCTTCGGTGCTCGTCGTCTGGTACGTCTCCGGCGCGGTTCGCGCGGCGATGGGCGCGATCAACCAGATCTACGAGGCCGACGAGAAGCGGCCGTGGACCACGCGCTTTCCGATCTCGTTTGGGCTCGCCGTCTCGATTGCGGTCTGCGTCGTTGGCGCGCTGGTCGTCGTCACGGCCGGGGCCGCGCTCGCAAGCGGCGGCCTCGCGGGGGCTGTCGTCGCGATCGGGCGCTGGGCCCTCGCGGTGATTCTGCTCGCGCTCGCGGTCGCGCTCCTCGTTCGCTACGCGCCGATCGAACGGCGCGCGAAGCGCTGGGCCAGCGCCGGGTCGGCGCTCGTCATCGCCGCATGGATCGGGGCGACGCTGGTCTTCGAGCTGTTCGTGAGCCACGTCGCAAACTTCAAGACGGCGGTCGGCAGCCTGACCGTGTTCCTGGTCCTGATCGGCTACGTCTACACGCTGTCGATCATCTTCCTCGTGGGTGTCGAGCTCGACGAGCTCCTCCGCGAGGACGCGACGAAGGGCGAGCGAGGGGTACTCGAGCTGCTGTTCGGGTATGGACGCTAGGTCCACCGTCCCTAGGGAGGAGAACGCAATGGCAGACGTCGCGAAGGTGATCACGATCATCGGCTCGTCGCCCGAGAGCTTCGCGAAGGCCGCCGACGCGGCCGTGCAGGAGGCGTCGAAGACGCTGCGCGGCATCACCGGCGCGGACGTCATCTCGATGAGCGCCGTGGTCGAGAACGAGCGCATCAGCGAGTACCGCACGACCGTCAACATCGCCTTCGCGGTCGAGCGCTAAAGGTCGACGGGACGGCTGCTCTCGGCCGACGACGCCAGCGCCTCGAGCGCCCGGGCGTTGCCGACAGCGTCCGCGCGGCCGAGGAGCAGCTCGGCCTCGCCGCGGATCGCATCGCTGACGTTCTCGAGCTCCAGCAGGTAGCTGTCGACCGGCTCGAGTTCGATCCGCTCGACCTCGCCGTGGCGACGCAGCTCGATCACCGGCTCTCGCGCGTGCCACGGGTCGTCGAGGAAGACGGACCCCTCGCTGCCGACCGCCTCCAGCTCGTCTCGCATCGGCAGCGCCGTGCCGCAGTCGAAGAGCGCGAAGACGTCGCCCGGGCAGCGCAGCGAGCCGGTGAAGACCCAGTCGGTGCCGGTCGGGCCGATCAGCTGCTGGCCGAACGCGAGCTCGGGCTCGCCCGCGAGCAGGCGCGAGCCGTTCACGCAGTAGCAGCCGACGTCCATCAGGCTCCCGCCCTCGACGTCGGCGCGCAGGCGGATGTTCTCAGGGTCGAGAAGCGTGAAGCTGAAACACGCGCGCACGACGCGCAGCTCGCCGATCGCGCCCTCGTCGAGGAGGTCTCTCAGCCGGCGCGCCTGCGGGTTGTGCCGGTACATGAACGCCTCCGAGAGCAGGCGGCCCGCTCGCTCGGCCGCGTCGAAGGCCTCCTCGACCTCGGCCGCCCGCTTGCCCATCGGCTTCTCGCAGAGGACGTGCTTGCCGGCCTCGAGGGTGCGGATCGACCACTCGCAGTGCAGGTTGTTCGGCAGCGAGATGTAGACGGCCTCGATCTCCTCGTCCGCGAGGAGCTCCTCGTAGGAGCCGTACGCGCGCGGGATCTCCCACTCCTGTGCGTACGCCTCGGCCCTCGCCCGGTCGCGGCTGGCCACGCCCACCAGCTCGACCCTGTCGGAAGCGTGCGCGGGCGGGATCACCAGCCGGTTGATGTGCGCCGTGGAGAGGATTCCCCACTTGACCGAGTCAGTCAGCGGTAGCTCACCTCCTCGTTCTGCCCGCTCTCCGCCGAGCGCAGGATCGCCTCGAGCACCTCTGCGCAACGGTAGCCGTCCTCGAAGGTTGCTCCGTGCGGGCCGACGTCGTGCTCTCCGGCGATCGCCTCGAGCATGTGCCCGAGCTCGTTCACGAAGGTGTCGCCCCAGCCGATCGTGTGTCCGGGCGGCCACCAGTGGCGCAGGTATGGGTGTTCCGGGTCGGTCACGAGCACGCGGCGGGCGCTGTTCCCGTCCGCCAACTCGAGCTCATTCAGCCGCTCGGCGTCGAACGCGAGCGAGCGCCGCGAGCCGTTCACCTCCAGCGCGTTCGAATTCAAGCGGCCACGGGCGAGACGCGAGGCCTCGAGCGTGCCGACCGTGCCGCCCTCGAACTCGACCGTGGCCACGAAGTGGTCGTCGACCTCGCGCCCGGAGACGATCGTGCGGACACGTGCCGAAACCGAGACGATCTCGCCGACGAGGTAGCGGGCGAGGTCGACGATGTGTGCACCGAGGTCGCCGATCGCTCCCGTGCCGGCCTGTCGAGGGTCGAAGCGCCACTCGCCGGGGTGGGCCTCCCATCCCCAGGACTGCAGGTAGCGCGCACGAAAGTGCACGACCTCGCCGAGCTCGCCTGCCTCGAGCAGCTCCCGCGCCAGCCGCATCGCCGGCACGAAGCGGTAGTTGAAGCCGCAAAGGTGGTGGACGCCGGCCCGCTGGGCCTCGTGCCAGATCTCGTGCGACTCTTCGGCCGTCAGCCCGAGCGGCTTCTCGCAGACGACATGCTTGTCCGCTCGCGCCGCGGCGATCGTCGGCTCCGCGTGAAGGGCGTTCGGCCCCCCGTTGACGAACAGCGTGATGCGGTCGTCGGCGACCTGCTCGCGCCAGTCGGTCGCCGCCTCGCGCCACCCCCAGCGCTCCCGCGCGCGCTCGAGCGCCTCCCGGTTCCGCCCGGAGATCGAGACGAGCTCCGGCCGCTGCGGCACGTCGAGGTGCTGCAGGGCGAGCAGGGCCCGCGAGTGGGCAGCGCCCATGAAGCCGTGGCCGAGCAGCCCAACGCCGACTGCCGGCCGCGGCACAGAGCGTTAGCGGCCGGCCGCGGCCTGGCGACGGCGAGCGACCGTGTCGAGCGTGACGGCGGCGAGCAGGATCAGGCCGGTCGTCACGTACTTGACCCAGTCCGCCGAGCCGACGAGGTCCGTGCCGTTGCTGATCATCCCGATGATCAGGCCGCCGAAAAGCGCGCCACTCACGCGACCGCGTCCGCCGAAGAGGCTGACGCCGCCGATCACGGCCGCCGAGATCGAGTCGAGCAGAAGCGTCCCGCCGCCGAAGGTGAGGTCGACCGAGTTCAGGCGCGAGGCCAGAATGATCCCGCCGAGGCCGGCCATCGAGCCGGAGATGACGAAGCACAGGATCCGGATCAGCTTGACGTTGATTCCTGCGCGGCGTGCGGCCTCGGCGCTGCCGCCGACCGCGTAGACATGGCGTCCGAACGTCGTTCGGCCCGCGATGTACGCGAAGAGGACGACGACGAAGAGGACAATCAGGCCGACGAGCGGCACGCCGCGCGAGTGGTTGCAGACCGCAACCGCCGCAAAGGCAAGGCCGCCGAAGAAGACCACGCGGATGGTCGTGAGGACGATGCTGCCGGTCGGGAGGCCGGCGCGGCGGCGGCTGAAGTACGTCCCGTACGACCCGAGGGCAAGGAGCGCGGTGAAGACGGCGGCGACGATCCAACCCGTGTTCTTCGTCAGCACGTAGTTGGCGACGTCGATGACATAGTGGTCGTCGATCCCGATCACGCCTTCCGTGCCGAGGATGTTGATGATCATGCCCTGGCAGATCAGAAGCCCGGCCAGGGTGACCACGAACGAGGGCACACCGAGCAAGGCGATGATCGATCCCTGCACCGCGCCGATCGCGGCTCCGATCAGGATCGCGAGCGCGATCGCGACCAGCCCCGGGTAATCGTGGCTCGAGCCGGCAACCTGGAGCTCCGCGACCGCGACGCTGGCGATTCCGCTGACGTAGCCGACGGACAGGTCGATCTCCCCGATCAGCAGCACGAAGACGATGCCGACCGCGATCACCGTCACGCCCGCCATTTGGCCGATCAGGTTCGAGAAGTTGACCGCGGTGAAGAAGATGTCCGTCTTCGCCGTGAAGAAGGCGGTTATCGCGATGATCCCGACGATCACGGGGAGGCTGCCGACCTCTCCGCCCTTGAACGCCTCCCACCGCGCGCGCAGCGCTGCCGCGACGCCGGCTTGCTCGGTAGCTGCTGCCTGAACCTCGGCTGGCGCCGCGGTGCTCACGAGGGCGCCTGCTCCGCCGCCGTCCCCACGGTGATGGCTTGGACGATCTCCTGCTCCGTGGTTTTGGCGCGCTCGTAGACGCCGACGTTGCGGCCGAGCCGAAGAACGGTGATCCGGTCGGCGACCTCGAAGACGTCGTTCAGGTTGTGCGAGACGAGCACGACCGCGAGGCCCTGCTCGGCCAGCCGCCTGACGAGTTCGAGCACCTGGCGGGTCTGCGCGACGCCGAGCGCCGCAGTAGGCTCGTCGAGGAAGACGACGCGGTTGTTCCACATCACCGCGCGGGCCACTGCAACCGACTGGCGCTGGCCGCCCGAGAGCGTCGCGACCGGCTGCCGTACGGAGCGGATCGTCGTCACGGCCAGCGACTTCAGCGTCTCCGTCGTCCGTTGCTCCATGGGCGCCTCGCGCAGCCGGAAGATGGGATCGTGGTCCTCGCGACCCAGGTACATGTTCTGGACGACGTCGAGGTTGTCGCAGAGCGCGAGGTCCTGGTAGACGACCTCGATGCCGAGCCTGGCTGCGTCCTTCGGGCCGTGGATCGTGACGCCTCCGCCGTCGAAGAAGATCTCGCCGTCGTCGATCGAGTAGATACCCGCGACGCACTTGATCAGCGTCGACTTGCCGGCGCCGTTGTCGCCGACGAGCGCCATCACCTCGCCGTCGCGCACCTCGAAATCGACCTCGCGTAGCGCCTGGACTGAGCCGAAGTGCTTGGAGACTCCGCGGAGCTCAAGCGTCGCGGGCTTGACGGCGGTGCTCACAGGGCGGGTGTTGTATCACGGACGGGGCACCCGAAAACAGGCGCCCCGTCCGCGAAGTACCTACTTGCAGTACTTCTTGTACTGCCCCTTGCAGACCTGGCTCTTCTTCAGGAAGCCTTCCTTGAAGAGCAGCGTGTAGTTCTTCTTCGTGATCCAGACCGGCTTCAGGATGA
>JBKPFI010000423.1:0-2495 GCA_046728775.1 Actinomycetota bacterium
GAGCAGCGCGTCGCGGAGCGCGTTCCAGAGCCCCTCGCGGTCCTCGGTCTCGAAGTTGACGTTGTAGATGTCCTGGTAGCGCTTGGGCGGGTTCTCCGCGTACTTGAGCGTGCCGTCGGGGCGGTGGTGGAACCACTCCGGGTGCTCGCGCAGCCACGGATGGTCGGGCGAGCACTGGATGGCGTAGTCGAGCGCGATCTCGAGCCCGTGCTCGCGCGCCGCCTCGACGAGCCGCACGAAGTCGTCCTCGCTCCCGAGGTCCGCATCGATGGCGGTGTGGCCCCCCTCCTCCGAGCCGATCGCCCACGGGCTCCCCGGATCGCCGGCGCGCGCGGTGAGTGCGTTGTTCCGCCCCTTGCGGTTCGTGTGCCCGATCGGGTGGATCGGCGGCAGGTAGAGGACGTCGAAGCCGAGCTCGGCGAAGCGAGGCAGCAGGCGCTCCACGCGCGCGAAGCCGCCCCAGGAGCGCGGGAAGAGCTCGTACCAGGAGCCGAAGCGCGCCACGGCGCGGTCGACGTCCACGTCGACGGTCTCGGACCGCGTGAGCTCGACGCGGTCGCCGGGCCCGGCGGCGAGCGCCTCGTCGACCGTCAGCTCGTCGCGCCCGAGCAGCAGGGCGCCCTCGGCGAGCTCGCTCGAGAGGTCCTCCTGGCCGGCCTCGACCTTGCGCCGCAGCTCCCACTGGAAGGAGGCGACAGGATCGACCCACGCCTCGATGCGGTAGCACCAGCGGCCGCACGAGTCGGGCGTGAAGGAAGCGGCCCAGCGGTCGTTGCCGAGCTCGATCAGCGGGTGCTCGCGCCAGCGCCTCGCGCTCTGCGGCTTCGTGCGCAGCGCGGCGCCGAGCACCTCATGGCCGTCGCGGAAGATCGTCGCCTCGACCCGCACCTCGTCGCCGACGCAGGCTTTGACCGGGTAGCGCCCGCAGTCGACGAGCGGGCTCAACGACTGGATCTGGATCCGGGCGGCCATCGAGCCGAAACCGTAAACACCGGACCGTGAAGCCGACGCGGTCGAGCGGCGTGCTGTTGCACCTGACCTCGCTCCCGGGTGGACGGCTCGGCGAGGAGGCGTACAGGTTCGTCGACTGGCTCGCCGCGGCCGGCCAGTCCTGGTGGCAGGTGCTGCCGCTCAATCCGCCCGACGAGCACGGCTCTCCCTACATGGCGCGCTCGGCTTTCGCCGGCTGGACGGGGCTCCTCGCAGAGCCGCGGGAGCCGGTCTCGGTGGACGAGCTCGAGTCGTTCGTCGCACGACACCCCTATTGGATCGGCGACTGGGCGTCCTTCGAGGGTGGAGGCGCGGTCGCGGGACAGGTGCGCTTCGAGCGGGAGTGGTCGGCGCTGCGGCGCTACGCGGCACGGCGCGGGATCCGGATCTTCGGCGACCTCCCGATCTACGTCTCCAAGGCCGCCGCCGACCTCGCCGCGCACCCGGAGCTGTTCGAGACGCGCGTCGTCGCGGGCGCGCCGCCCGACGCCTACAGCCGCACCGGCCAGCACTGGGGCAACCCGGTCTACCGCTGGAACGTCGCCCGCGCGCAGGGCTGGCGCTGGTGGATCGAGCGCTTCCGACGCACGTTCGAGCTCTTCGACCTGACACGGATCGACCACTTCCGCGGCTTCGTCTCGTACTGGGCGGTGCCGGCCGGGGCGAAGACGGCCAAGGGCGGCCGCTGGCGCCGCGGGCCGGGTGCGGAGCCGTTCGAGGCAGCACGGCGCGAGCTCGGCAAGCTACCGCTGGTCGCGGAGGACCTCGGCGTGATCACGCCGGCGGTCGTGCGCCTGCGCGAGCGGCTGGGCCTCCCCGGGATGGTCGTGCTGCAGTTCGGCTTCGAGGGCGGGCCGGCGAACCCGCACCGGCTCGAGAACCATCCGGAGAACGCCGTCGCGTACACCGGAACGCACGACCAGGACACCGCCCTCGGCTGGTGGTCGTCACTGACCGCGGCGCAGCAGCGGGCGACCGGCCTCGACCGTGTCGACCCGAGCTGGTCGCTCGCCGAGCGCGCGCTCTCGTCCCGGGCCCGCCTCGCGATCCTGCCCGTCCAGGACCTGCTCGGCCTCGGCAGCGAGGCACGCCTGAACACGCCCGGGCGCGTGGACGGCAACTGGTCGTGGCGGCTCCGGCGGGGGCGGCTGACGGCAGAGCTCGCGCAGCGCCTGCGTGCCGCAACGGCAGCCGCGCGGCGCCTGCCTTAGCCCGAGGCCTCGTTCACGTACCGCACGATCAGCTTCTCGACGCGTTTGCGCGCCGGATTCCCATGGCGCAGAAGGTCGGTGCCGTGGTCGGAGCCCGGCACCAACTCGAGCCGCTTCGGCGGCGAGGCCCAGCGGAACCACTCGCGCGCGGCAACACCTCCGCCGTAGATGTCGTTCCGACTCGAGAGGAAGACCTTCAGCCCGCCGATGCCTCGGATCTGCGCCCGGTCGAAGTCGTAGCCGCTCGCATGGTTGATCCCGGCGAACTCGATCAGCCCTGCGGGCTCGATTCGG
>JBKPFI010000262.1:0-16545 GCA_046728775.1 Actinomycetota bacterium
GACACGATCGAGGAGAACCTGCAGTACCTCGACGAGCTCGGCTCGCCGTCCACCTACAACCACTATCCGGTGGGCTGGGCCTGGGCCTTCAACACGCCCTTCAAGATGTGGAAGCGCTACAACTTCGAAGGCGGTGTCGCCGACCCGCTGATCGTCTCCTGGCCAAAAGGCATCGCCGCCAAGGGCGAGCTGCGCCACCAGTTCCTCCACGCGACCGACATCGTCCCGACGATGTACGACTGCCTGAGCGTCGAGCTCCCCGAGGAGGTCAAGGGCTACCCGCAGATCCCCCTCGAGGGCGTCAGCTTCCGCTCGACGTTCGAGAGCGACGACGTGCCGACGCCGAAGGAGACGGGGTTCTTCTCGATGCTCGGCTCGCGCGCGATCTGGCACAAGGGCTGGAAGGCGGTCAGTGTTCACCCGACGATCGCCGGCTGGGGCCACTTCGAGGACGACCGCTGGGAGCTCTACGACACCGAGAAGGACCCGACCGAGAGCCACGACCTCGCGGCCGAGCACCCGGAGAAGGTGCAGGAGATGGTCAACCTGTGGTTCCACGCCGCCGGCCGGTACAACGGTCTCCCGCTGCTCGACAAGACCGCCGTCGAGGTGCTCGCCGACCCCACCCGGCCGCAGGTCGCGCCCCCGAGCGACCGGTACGTCTACTACCCGGACGCTGCCGAGGTCCCCGAGACGGCAGCGGCGAACGTTCGCAACCGCAGCTACTCGATCGCGGTCGAGGTTGAGATCGACTCCGAGGACGCCTCGGGCGTGCTGTTCTCACACGGCGCCCGCTTCGGCGGCCACGCCCTCTACGTAAAGGACCGCAAGCTCAAATACGCCTACAACTTCGTCGGCAGCAACGAGCAGATCATCGAGTCGACGGAGGAGATCCCGACCGGCGAGGTGATCCTGGGGGCATCGTTCGTGCGCGAGGGCGACGGCATGCCGACAACAGGGACGCTGTCGCTCTTCGTCGACGACGAGAAGGTCGGCGAGGGTCAGATCATGACCCAGCCCGGCAACTTCTCACTCGTCGGCGAAGGCCTGAACGTCGGCAAGGACCCCGCCTCACCCGTGACGGGGGACTACTCGGGAACCAGCCCGTTCGCCTTCACCGGGGGAACTATCAAGGAGGCGATCGTCGACGTCTCGGGCGAGCAGTACGTCGACCTGGAGCTGGAAGCGCTCGCGATGATGAAGCGCGAGTAGGCAAGCGGATCTGTTAGACACCCCTGATCGGGATGCGCGTCCTCCGCCGCCCTGGAATCTTCCTGCGCCGACGTCGTGGGCGCGACGATCAGGATCCATTGGTCTTCGCGGGGAGCGCGAGCCCGCGTCTGACCGCCACGATTTGCCGCGAGCTGGGCGTCGAGGTCGGCGCGGGCGAGGTCATTCGCTTCTCGGAGGGGACCCTCTTCGTGCGGGTGCTCGAGAACGTGCGCGGCCGCAGCGTCTACCTCGTGCAGTCGACGGTCTTTCCCACGAACGCGAACTTCATGGAGTTGCTGTTCTGGATCGATGCCTTCTCGCGCGCAAGCGCGGACTCCGTCACGGTGATCGTCCCGTACTTCAGCTACGCCAAGGGCGACAAGAAGGACGAGCCGCGGGTCTCGATCCGTGCGCGTGTGTGCGCCGATGCGATCGAGGCGGCCGGGGCCGACCGGGTGGTGACCCTCGACCTGCACGCGCCGCAGATACAGGGGTTCTTCCGAATACCCGTCGACGACCTCTACGCGATGCCGTACCTCTGCGCTGCAATCGAGCGCACGGGCCTGCGAAATCCGGTCGTCGTCTCACCCGATGCCGGCTTCGCCAAGCGCGCGCGCAGGTTCGCAGATCGGCTCGGCGCGCCGCTTGCGATCGCGGACAAGGTGCGGAAGGGACACGGCCAGACCTCGGAGGTCGTGGAGATCATCGGCGACGTCGCCGATCGCGACGCCGTTGTCGTCGACGACTTCACGATCAGCGCCGGCACGCTGGTCGAGGCGGCCGAGCAGCTCGTTGCGCGCGGCACACGCTCCGTGACCGCCGTCGTCACTCATGGGGTCTTCGCCGACGGATCGATGGAGCGTGTGGACCGCAGCCCGATCGAGCGTCTGATCACCACGGACTCGATCGAAACCCAGCCGGTTCGCCTCTCGGAAAAGGTGGAAGTGGTCTCGGTCGCACCGCTCTTCGCCGAGGCAATCGGCCGCATCCATCGGCGGGAGAGCATCAGCGTTCTCTTCGGGGAGTGATGGCACTCGACCCTTCGGGCTGTCGAGTGACCGGCAGACGGCAAGATTGCCTCGGCGGCGGCATCTGTCTCTAGGGCCGGGTGGCTTTCTCTGAGGTTGGGGCAGCTCTGAGGGCCACCCCGGGGAGAGGAGAAACACCACCCGGCTATCCCTCGTCTTTGCCCGGTTCCTCGATTTCGATGCAAAGTGCGCCAATCTCGGGCGTGCCAAGCGGTTTGACTGACCAGTCAGTCGGAGAAGCATTCAGTCGAGGCGGAGTTAGGGGAGAGGCCCGCCTCAGGCGCGGCCCACCTGTGGCTGCCCGAGACGTTGCGGCTGATGACTTGGGTAGGGCCGCACCCTTAAGACCTCGGCCTTCGTCCGCGCGCCGTGCAACAGCCCGCCCCAGCCTCGGCCGGGGATGTGGACGGCGGCGGCGATCTGGCTTCGGTACGGAGGGCGAGCTCAGGCCGAGCGCAAGTTCGAGTGTCTGGCGGCGTCCGCTTCGTTGGGAGCCGGTTGTGATCCCCCGATCACCAGGGCCAAGGCTCTCGCGGGCGGGTGGGCGCCTCTGCTCTCCCTCAGAGGCGCTTTTGCGGTCATCCGCCCTCCGCGGTTAGGAGGCCGGGCACCCCCTGGTCAAGTCCCACGCGGTTATGTCCGCAAAATTCGACGCTCGGCCCTGCCACGCCGCCGATGCCGGCGTGGCCGACGTCGGCTCGCAGCGGCTCTCCGCCAGAACAAGAAACCGACCGAAGTCGTCATGCCTCCGCAACAGCGGAGGCGGCCCGATTCCTGACTCTTGGGGCATGAATGGGGCACGGGATGGGGCGGTGCCAAGGTGAAGCGTTAGGACTGAAGCCGGGGGGAGCCTGATTAGGTCCTCGGAGTCGGGATCCGAGGTTCGCATCGCGAATTGGTGTCCGGCCTTTGCGCCAGTAGTACCGGCGACGACGTACACGTCGTCCACGGCGGATCCAGGCTCCTTGCGCGGGACAGGACACCGTACCTCCCGGGTTCGAGCCAGATTTCGGCACCTAGTGCCGAGAGGTGCTCGAGGATTTCCCACCCACGCACTCGGCGGACGAGCGTCACCGAGCCACCGAGCACCTCGAGTGTCTGCATTTTCCGGGCCAGAGTTCCAGTCTAGGGGTTCGCGAGCTGTTGGCGTGCGAGTGAGCCTACTCCGCAAGCCTGTTCGATAGGCTCGCCGCAGGCCGACCGGTCCCAGGCATTGTCGAACGGAGGGGCCGGTGGTCACTTACCGGCTGGGACGAATCGACGGCACCGCCGCCGATCCGCCGACGCTGCAAACGCAAGTCACGAATTGGCAAGGGTTATAAGGTCGTCCGCATTAAGAGAAAGCGTAAGCCTAGCGGGAAGCCCTTTCCACGAGGACAATGACTTGAGACGTTGGGTGAAGGGCGAGGATAAGCAGTAGTTAGCAGGCTGTAGTGCATTGTGGCTGTGAGGCGAGCAACCCGTGCTCAAATACCCGACCTCCCTATATAAGTAGGTGCCGCCTGCCTGGCAAGCATGAGACCGTGCCAAACTTCCTGTAAGTACGCTGGCTTTCCAGCGATTGGCAAGTCGTTGTCAACCAGGCCGGCTCTTGATTTCTGCCAGCTCGGAGACAAGGGCCATATTGAGCCGGGGGGCCGTTTAACCCGAGGCCGGTCTACGCGCGCGAGAATCTGTCCAAAAACATCTTGGCGGAGAATTGCCATACAACGAAGGACCGTAAGTCATGAGTGAACCACGTACCGAAGAGCAGATCGCAGAGCTTGTCAGGCCCCGAGTCGTTGTGGCTTACTACCTTTCCGACTCAAGCACTCGCTAGGGCTACTTATCGACATGACAACGCCCGTCCGGTCATTCTCGATGTGGACGACACCCTCAGAGCGGCCAAGGAATCCGCGAAGCTGATTGCCGTCGATAGCATCGACTCTGAAAAGGGCTTTCAGATGACACCTACATCTGTGAAGATCACGTTATCGGTGTCCGGATCGAGAAGGGCGGCGATCTTCTCGGGGCCGTCGAGTGACCGGGAGCAGGCGGCAAGTTCGTCTCGGCGGCGGCGTCTGTTTGTACGGGCCGGGTGGTGGCTTTCTCCGGAGACTAGGCGGCCTGAGCCACCTAGGGGAGAGAGGAGAGCAACCACCCGGCTTACCCTCGTCTTCGCCCGGTCCATCGATTTCCATGCAAAGTGCGTCAGTCTTGGGTGGCCTCGCGGTTTGATTGACCAGTCAGTCGGGAAGCGCCAATCCGAGGCGGTGTTAGCACCGTCTTCGCGCGGCCCCTCTGTGGCTGCCTTGGCGTTGCCGCAGACGCCTGGGCAGGGGCCGCTGCTTCGTTTCCCCAGGACTCGCTAAGAAGTAGTAGCAGCCTTCGGCCGGCGTCCCCGCCGCGCCACGGCACGTCCGCCAAGCCTCTCGGCTTCCGCGTCGGTGAGATCCAATTCCCGGACTCCTTTCCGGGCATCGGCGAAGGTGATTCGGACAGTCGCACCCTTACCGTCTGGAATCTCCTGGCCTGATTGGTCACTGACTCGGATTGTCTTGCGCGCCACAGCAACCTCCCTCTGGATAGAGCTATTTCCTATCACACTCGATGAGGGACGAGTTCGGGAGGACCGCTAGCGCCAGTTCACCCGGAAGCATGTCGGTCCGGCAAAATCCAACCGATGGGCAAGTGCATGCACTCGTTTGAGAACGACTCTGTTCTCCTCGTGCTCCAGACCGAATCGAACGAGAGGGCGCCCTTCTCCTGCACCGTAACCGCCCACGACGGAAGACCCTATGGCGCCTCACCGAGTACTGTGCGGGCCGCCCTCGTTCCCGTGCGCATGGATGACTTCTCCATCTCTTTCCCAACGGACTTTGAAGATGCTCCTCCTCTCAAGCCTGGCGGTCGATATCACGTCGAGTGGCGAAGCGCTGGGAAGCGCCCCGCTTTGCTTGGCGAAGATGAATTCGAAGTCCCGCTGGCGCAGAAGGGTGAGCGTGTTCCTCACCAACTCACGATCGGTCTTGAGTACCACCCTGACGGCGCGGTTGAGGTGCTCTGGAGGTACCCGTACAGCCAACTCCACGTGATCAAGCAGCAGATTGTTCGCCTAGAGAGCCATGAAGTTCCGCCCGACATGCAGCGAGCGCTCGACACCCTGGCAGAAGCCCTGAAGCAGCGGATTCATGTCGATCCAGATCATCTCCCGCATCGCGACGTCACTCCGTCAGTGTCTCCAGGGGTTGTAGCTGTGGCCCTTCAAGATCGGTCGCGAGCCAATGAACTGCCCGCCGCTCGGATGTACTACAACGAGGACATTGCAGAGATCGACTCAACACAGATGCGGGTGATCCGCCTTGAGAAGGATGATTTTTCCCCTGCCGAACTTGAGGCGGCAGACGTGCTAAGGACGAAAAGCAAAGAGATCGCGTGGGAGGACTACGACACGCGCTTCTGAAGCCGATTTTGCGGGCCGGGCGGCGACCCGAACGCCCGGCTGGGCGGAGGCGCATACCTCGGGCTGAGGGGAGAGGTGTCCAGCGAGAGGCGCGTTCCGGGCCGATTGCGTGGTTCGGCCGTTAGCCTCCGCCGCAGCACTGGGCGCTTTGATTCTACGTGGTCCGATGGAAGGCGGGTGGCGAGCCCAACGTCCTGGCGCAAGTCTGAGCAGCTGACGGCATCCGCTAGTTGGGAGCCGGGAACGTGATCCCTGCAGCCCAGCACGTCGAAGGCTCTCGCGGGCGGATGGGCGCCTCTGCCCTCCCACCGTAGGCGCTTTGCGGTCGTCCGCCCTCCCCCGTTTAGGAGGCCGGGCGCGATGGTCGAGTCCCCACACGGGTTGGCACCCGCGCAATTTCGACGCCCGGCCTCCTTGAACCTACGGAACGTCAGGCCACGGCGGTAGGCGCTCTTTAGGCCATGTCTTGAACGACCAGCGGGGCTAGCGACGCTCTTGAGCGCGCTTCCACTCTGCCGAGACTGGCGAGTGATGACGCTTCGGGATGTACCAGCGAAGTGCACGTCCCCACGTCGTCCGCTGGCACCAGCACTCAGACAAGCAACCGCATTGGCGTCCTCGCGGATTGTGGATGCGGGCGAGGAGGGTGGTCATGTCTGCCAGCGTACCCCCTAGCCCTCGGAGTCGATCTTCTCTTTCAGTGCTGTCTCCAACCGAGCCAGCGAACTGAGGAAGTCGCCCTCGTCCGTGAGGCTTGCGAGTGCGGCGAGAACGCCCTCGTCCTCCCCAATCGCCAGTTCCACCGTCGTGCTGCTCCCTAGCGCTGTCGCATCCTCGATCTTGCGAGCCGCACTCTGAGCCACTCGTTACGTCCGTCCTCTTCAAGGGCTTGAACAAGTCGCGCGGCGTCTCGGTCAGAAACGGTGATGTGCGACCTCTCGACTTGGAACTCAGGATGCTGTGGCCCCATCTCGCCAGGATACGTTGCGAGGCCCACGAGCACGGCCGAATTGCCGAAACACTTGCCAAACCGAGCAAACGAGGCCAGGCGCAAAGAGGACGGAAACGAGAAAGGCCCTGTTTCCAGGGCCTTCCTCAGTGGGCGGTGCCGGGATCGAACCAGCGACCTCCTGCTTGTAAGGCAGGCGCTCTCCCAACTGAGCTAACCGCCCGTCGACCCTAGGGTGCCACACGCCGCCGCAGCCGACATGCGCGGCTGCGGCTCGCACACGCTCTCCGGAGAAGTCGACCCGAACGACGTCGTCATGGCCGCAACGCGGCCGGACTTCGTTCGGAGGTGCCCCCAGCGGGATTCGAACCCGCGCTACGGCCTTGAAAGGGCCGTGACCTGGGCCGCTAGTCGATGGGGGCGCGCTTTTGAAGGATAGCCCTGCCGGCTCCGGCTACTCGCGCTCGAGCAGCTCCTTCAGCCGCTTGAAGTCACGACGAACCTCGCGCTCGGCTTGGCGTTTGATCACCGGCCTCGCGAGCCCGAGCATCAACCCCGAATCGGCCTGGGCGACGACGTGGAGGAGCGTGCCGTCGCGATGGTTCTCGAGCCTGTGGTCGACATCGACTTCGACCGGACCGCTGATCGTGCGGATGGTCAGGCGCCTCGGCGGGTCGAAGGCCGACACCTCGAACTCGGTGTGCGCCTCACGCCCCAAGAGCCGCCTCGTTTCGTGAATCCGAGCGCCGACGCCCATCGGGCCGTCGGCGTGCGAACTGACCGCGCTCGACTGCCACTCGGGGACGCGGTCGACGTCCACAAGGAAGTCGAACACTTGCTGTGGCGAACGCTCGATCTCGAGCGCGAGCTCGACGCGGATCACAGCGCGAGCGTATAGCCGCCTACGCGGTGAGGCCCGCGATGCCGTTGCGCAGCAACGCCGCCGCGAGGAGCAAGAGGATGACCGCCGCGACCGTCTGCGTCCGGCGCTCGAGGAGCGCGCGCACCCTGCCCAGGAGTTGCATCGCCCAGTCGCGCTTGATCACCAGAAGCACGAGGGCGACTGCGAGCGGGAGAATCGACACGAGCGAGAAGACAACCCAGAGCGCGATGTACTGGGCTGCGTTCGGATCCGTCTCCGAGATCGCCTTCAGGGCGAGCGGGATGAAACCGCCAGGGTTCGCAAGGGCGGCACCGGCGCCGAGGATCGCGAGCGCGGGCGCGGTGGCGACCTTCGCCATCCGCGCCATTGCGGCGTCGACGCGCTTCGGGTCCGGCGGCCTCGTGGCGAGTCGGACCGCGAAGAGCACAACCAGGGCGCCCGCGACGACGTCGATCACGGCGACCCAGGTCTTCGGCGTCGACTTGTGCGAGGCGGCGACGTCTCCGATCACGAAGGCGGCCACGATCCCGATTGCGAGCGTGGCGCTCAGGGCGCCGAGGTAGAACCAGGAGCCGGTCCGCAGCGGCCGGTCTCCGAGGACGAGTACGAAGATCGAGAACGAGAGCGTCGTCGGCGAGACCATCGCGGCAAGGCTGATCGCCGCGAACTCGAGGTAGACCCACTCCACCGGCTACTCGGCTTCGCGCGCTGCGCGCTTGTCGGCCCTCTTCTGCTCCCTCCGCTCTTTCCGCTCGTCCTTCATCTCGGCCGCCCGCGTCTTGGCGTCGGCGTACGACTCGCCGACGAGCTGCTTGCCGCCGGTCCAGCCGAAGACGGCAACGACGAGCCCGCACGCGAAGGCGACGTTCCAGGCGGTCATGATCAACTGCTGCGCCGTCGAGTACGCGATCGAGGTGTTGCGGGCGACGTTGCAGCAGGTGTCGAGCGCGAGCGCGTTGGTCGCCTGGGTGACGCCGACCGACCCGGGCGTGAACGAGGCGACGTTGGCAAGCGATCCCGAGCCGACGACCCACATGATCGACTTGAACGTGACCGGGATCGCGAAGGCCGCGAGGAAGATCCCGATCACCGCCAGCTTGCACAGCCAGGACAGGAACGAGGGCAGGAAGACCCGCGCCAGGTAGCTCCGTGGGCGCGACAGGATCACGCCGCCCTGCTTCGCCTGGGCCCAGAGCTTCTTCACCTGGCGCCAGAAGATGCGGCCGAGCATGACGAGCAGAACCAGCGCGCCGACGACGATCACGACCGCCGCGACCGGGTGGCTAGTCAGGTTGCCGAAGCTGACGTTGAACGTCCCGGGCACCGACAAGAAGAGGTAGAGGTAGACGAACGTGCCGGCGAGCGTGAAGAAGATCTTCTGCACGAGGTAGGCCGCCGTCGCGCCGGCGATGGTGCAGGACGGGATGATCGCGACGAACATGATCAGCGTGACGAAGGTGCCGATGTTCGCCGGCAGGAAGCCATTCATGGCCACGCCGACCGCGTAGGCGGTGACGACGGGCGCGAGCGCGACCTCACCCGGGTATGCCGCTTTCAGGATCCCGTAGTACGACAGTCCGGCGAAGGCCGTCTGCCCACACTGGACGATGACCGCGGCGACCGTGTACCCGACCGGAACGGACGAGACCTGGTCCCAGAGCTTGTCCAGCCAGCCGGTGACGTCGATCCCGAGCAGGTCCAGGAGCCACACCGCCAGCGCCACCGCGACGAACCAGAGCACGACCTTTCCGAGCCGGCGCAGGCGCGAAGGCGGCGCGGGTTGGGTGACGGTGGGCGATTGGGCAGTCATTAAGGGATACCCAACCACGCCGAGCGGGATCGCGCCACGACTCGACCCGAGGTCGGCGTGGAGCACCCCCGGGAGACCGCCGCCAGGTCTCCCTCGGGTGCTACGTGACCTGCGTCAAACTGGCCCGACTTCGGCCCAGCGTGCGGTGAGCGCGTAGAGCACCGTGACCTCGAGGCCGATCACGACGAGCGTCCACAGCGGCCACTGCGTGTTGCCGAGGAAGCCGAGCTGGGCGATGAGGTTCAGGCTCACGGCGATGATCGTGAACCAACGCGCCCAGCCGCTCTTGGCCGCCAGCCCAAGCCCGGCGATGAAGAGGAGGATCCCCCAGAAGAGCATGATCCAGCCCCAGGTTGTGAGGTCGAACACGATCACCTGGTCGCCCCTGACGACGTAGTACTCGTCGCGGACGACTGCGACCAGCCCTTCAAAGAACGTGATCGAGCCGATCACCATCAACATGATCGCGGCGAAGCCCACCCAGCCGGTCCACGTGGTGGACATCTCACGGCGTGTTTCCATCCGCGTTACTCCTTTCGGGGTCGCCCGGCGGTGTGTGCCAGCCGAGTTGGAAGGATGGTTGCAGCCTGATCGGACAACAGTTCGTGACAGGTGGCTCACGTCCTGCGAGTCCGGAAATGATCGCGAGGCATGGGCCAGGCCATCGGACAGTCGCTGCCGGTCGCGGTCGGCATGGCGCTGAGCCCGCTCCCGATCGTGGCGGTCGTGCTGATGCTGGTGACCGAGCGCGGGTGAACGGACCCGCGTTCATCGTCGGCTGGTGGATCGGGCTCGCGATCGTTGGCGCGATCGTGCTCTCGATCGCCGGGGGCGCGAACGGGAGCTCGCAGGGCGAGCGGGCGACTGGGTGGACGTCCTGACGCTCGTCCTCGGCTTCTTGTTGCTCCTCGTCGCCGTGCGTAACTGACGCAGCCGTCCGAGGACGGGGGAAGACGCGCCCACTCTGGGGGCGCTAGACCGGTTCACGCCGCTGAAGGCCGCCGGTGCCGGCTTCGTCTTCTCGGTGCTGAACCCGAAGAAGCTGCTCCTCGCGGTCTCCGGCGCAGCCGGGATCGCGGGCGTCGGTGCCTCGACGACGAGATCGTCGCCTGGTCGGAGACGCGATCAGCGGCTTCTCGACCTAGGCGTGCCTCCCGCTGCCCTCCGCCGGAGAGAGAGCCGTTCTGGCGGCGGGAAACTCCTCCAACGTCTGCCGGCGCAGCATCTCGACGCCGAACATGATCAGGGCTCCGAGGAGGAGGATCCCAAGCAGCTGCCGGGTCGACGCTGTCGGACCCCAGAGGAGCACGAGCAGGTAGAGAAAGGCAACAGCACCGAACACGATGAGCGGCTGCTCCCGGAAGCGCGGAGCAAGCCAGCGCCGGAAGCTCGTGGCCCAGCGCGTCGGGCCGGCGAGCCAGGCGGCGAAGAGCCCGACCACGCCGTAGGCCAGCAGCGCGATGCCGATGTCGCGGAGCAGCTCCGTCTCGATCGCCCAGACGGCATGGCCTGCCGGCCGGTCGACGTCCGACTTCACGAGCGAGTCGACGATCCAGTTCCCGGCCAGGCGACGGACGATCAGCACGAGCAGCCCGACGAAAAGCAGGCTGATCGCCGATGCACGCAGGATCCTGCGTCGGTGGCCGGGACCGGCGAGGTAGATCGCGAGCCCGTAGAGCACGACCACGAGCAAGGCAATGAAGACCGTCAGCGCCTTGATCACCTTGACCGCCGTCTGCGCAGCGTCCAGCTGGTGCGATTTCAGGAGCGTGATCTTCCCGGCATCCGGCTTCACCCTCTCCTGGATGCCGAGCCGTTGGGCGAGTCGCTGGACTAACGGGCTCAGGTCTAAGACCACGGTGCCGTTCTCGGTGTGGAACCGGCGGACGTTCTTCCCCTCGAGGACGGCGATCAGGTTCTTGTGGACGCGGCGGTTCACCTGCTCCCAGCGACCCTGCACACGAGGCGAGGCGAGCAGGCGATTGGCGGCCCGCTCCGAGAAGTCGCGTAGCGCCCCCGAGACCACCGGCGCGAGGCCCTGCTGCTTCGGCGGGAGCGCGCGCCTCACCTGCGCTGTGACGTCGACGTTGTTGTAGAGCGCGTTCACGAGGGCGATCGAGAGCGCGCCTCGAATGTCGTCGTTCTTGAGCATCTGGCCGGATGCGTCGACCCACGCGTCGGTGTCGAGCGCCTGACGCTTAACCCACAGCGTCAGCGCCGAGACGAAGGTGATCAGCGTCGCCAGCGCTATCAGCGACCACACCGCGATCGCACGCCTTTTCGAAAGCGGTGCGGCCTCCGTTCGAGGAGCCACGGCTGCGGGTACGTCTGCGGCGTCCGACATCGGCCGGATCTTTCCAGGTCCGGCGTTGGGCGTCTTCATCCCCGACGGATGAGGCACCGCATCGCGCGCTCACGTATCACTCGGCCGACGCACGTTCGAAGCCTCAAACGGAAGGAGAAACCATGGCCGCAGATTCAGGCCGCAAGATCCTGGCCGCGACCTTCGAGACACCTGACGGCGGCTCGCGGGCCGCAGGTGCCATCGGCGGCGCGCTGCCGGAGAAGACGGGCAACACGGCGGTTCTCTTCGTCAAGCCCGACGGCAAGGCTAAGTTCGTCGAGTCGAAGGACTGGGGTGCCGGCCGCGGCGCGCTCTTGGGCGGCGCGATCGGGATCCTCGGCGGACCGCTGGGGATCGTCGTCGGTGGCGGCATCGGCGCCCTCGCCTCGAAGCTGCGCGACTCCGGGTTCAAGAACGACCAGCTGGAGCAGCTCGGCAACAGCCTCGGCCCCAACAACTCGGCGGTCGTCGTCGAGCTGGCGGCCGACGGGGTCGACACCGCGAAGCAGGTGATCGAGCCGCTCGGCGCCAAGGACGTCGTCGTCGTGGACGTCGACTCGAGCGTCGCCGCGTTGTTCGACCAGGAGGCGGAGCCGGCGCCGGAGCCCGAGCCCGCAGCGACGTCGTAGCCGGATGCGCGGGAGGACGTGAGGCTGCGTGCTCTTCGTCATCGCCGTCGTCCTCCTGCTCGTTCTTCCCGGCCCGTGGGACCTGGTCGGGTTCACCGTTTGCCTCGTGCTCGGTCTCGGAGAGCTCTACCTCTGGAACCGCACCGTCAGAGGCCGCCGTCCCTCAGTGGGCGCGCAGACGCTCATCGGCTCCGATGCCGAGGCGCTTACGGATCTTCGGCCGGACGGGCAGGTCAGGCTCAACGGCGAGATCTGGGCGGCCCGCTGCGCCGCGGGGGCTGCCGAAGGCGAGAGGGTGCGAGTCGTCAGCCGCAAGGGTCTGACCCTGGTGGTCGAGCGACTCGCATGAATCCTGCGATCCCCTATACGGTGGCGCGATGACGCAGGTCACCGCACGACGCGAGAAGCGGCCGTCGACCCAGGACATGCAATGGATCCCGGCCGGCGAGTTCCTGATGGGCTCGGACCAGTTCTATCCCGAGGAACGGCCCGTCCACCGCGTTGCCGTGGACGGCTTCTGGATGGACGAGAAGCCGGTGACCGCGGGTGAGTTCCGGCGCTTCGTGCGCGAGACCGGCTACGTGACCTTCTGCGAGCGGCCACTCGACCCAGCGCTCTACCCAGGCGCCGACCCCGACCTGCTCGTCCCCGGCTCGCTCGTCTTCCGCAAGACGGCCGGTCCCGTCGACCTGCGCGACGTCCGCAACTGGTGGGAGTACGTCCCGGGCACCTACTGGAAGCGGCCGGCCGGGCCGAGCTCGACCGTCAACGGACGCGATCGCCACCCGGTCGTCCAGGTCGCGTGCGAGGACGCCGAGGCCTACGCGGCCTGGGCCGGCAAGCAGCTGCCGACGGAGGCCGAGTGGGAGTACGCGGCGCGCGGCGGGCTCGAGGGCGCGGCCTTCACCTGGGGAAACGAGCACTTCCCGGACGGGAAGGCGATGGCGAACACCTGGCAGGGCGAGTTCCCCTGGCAAAACCTCAAGCTCGACGGCTACGAGGGCACCTCGCCGGTGGGCGCGTTCCCGCCGAACGGCTACGGCCTCTACGACATGCCCGGGAACGTCTGGGAATGGACGACCGACTTCTTCACGATGCGGCACCCGGACGAGGTCGAGAGCCCCTGCTGCATCCCTCAGAACCCGCGCGTCACGAACGGAGCGGCCAGCTCGGCCCCGGGTGAGACGATCCCGAGGCGGGTGATCAAGGGTGGCTCGCACCTCTGCGCGCCCAACTACTGCCTGCGCTACCGGCCGGCGGCTCGGCAGGGCGAGGCCGTCGACACGTCGACCGGCCACATCGGCTTCCGCTGCGTGGTGCGGCCGTGAGGCTGATGTCCATCCCCGCGCGCGCGGCACAAGGGTCCGCCGAGCGGGTCCTCGACGAGGTGCTCGCCGGCCCGCTGCCCGAGGCGTTCGCCCGCTCGATCGTCGAGCACCGGGTGATCGAACGGTTCGCGGCCGAGCTGTCGAAGCGGGGCGACCTCGAAGGAATGGCGGTCTCGGCGCTCGAGAGCGAGCAGGCGGACCAGCTGGTCAAGAAGGTGCTGGCGAGCCCTGCGCTCGAGAAGATGCTCGTCGACGCGGTGGAGGGCCCGCTCCCGCGGGAGCTCGCGAATCGGATGCTGCGGGATCCGGAGGTCCAGCGCGCGATCAGGCAGATCGTGGCGCAGCAGACCACGGGTTTCGCCGAGGAGGCCGCCGAGGCGGTGCGCAGCCGGGCCGCGGTGGCCGACGGTAGGGCGGAGCGGCTGCCGCGACGGTTGCTCGGCAAGGGGCCTCGCACCGGCGACGTTCCGTACGCGGGCATCGGCAGGCGAGGGGTCGCACTCGCGGCGGACGCGGTGCTCGCGAACCTGCTGTTCGTCGTCGGCGCCGCGCTCGTCCAGCTGGTGGCGTCACTGTTCGGCGGCCTCCGGCCCCACTGGCTCGCCGGCACGATCGCGGGCGTCGCGTGGTTCCTCGTGGTCATCGGATACTTCGTCGCCTTCTGGTCCGGGACGGGCCAGACGCCGGGCATGGCGGTGATGCATCTCCGTCTCAGAGACCGACACGGGACCCCGCCGGGTGTCGTCCGCTCGCTGGTGCGCTTCGTGGGGCTCGTGCTGGCAATCGTGCCGCTCTTCGCAGGCTGCCTGCCGGCGCTCGTCGACGACCGGCGGCGGGCGCTCCAGGACTTCCTCGCCGGAACCGTCGTCGTCTACGCAGAAGACGCACGGCTCCCGCCCGCGCGGCCCTAGACGAACCCTCCCCAGAGTTCTAGCCTCAACAGCATGGCCCGGGCTCTTTACCGGCTCGGCATGTTCACGGCGCGAAGGAAGTGGCTCGTCCTCGGCGCGTGGATCCTCTTCGTCGCTGTCGTCATCGCAGCCTCCAAGGGCTTCGGCAGCAACACGAGCAACAACCTCGATCTCCCCGGGACCGACAGCCAGGCGGCCTCCGACCTGCTCGCCTCGCGCTTTCCGCCGCAGCAGAACGGCAGCAACCCGCTCGTCTTCCACGTTCGCACCGGCAAGGTGACCGACGCCAGCGCGAAGCAGGCGATCGAAGCCTCCTACAAGAAGGTGAAGAAGCTCCCGCACGTCTCTGCGGCGGTCAACCCGTTCAGCCAGCAGGGACAGGCGCAGATCAGCAAGGACAAGCAGACCGCCTTCATCCCCGTCCTGCTCGACGTCGGCGGCGACGAGCTTACCGACCAGATCGCCCAGGGCGTCTTCGACGCGGGTAACCCGGCCAGCAAGGCCGGGATGCAGGTCGCGGTGGGAGGCTCGGTCGGGAGCGAGCTCTCGGAGCCGGCCACCGAGAGCAGCGAGGTCGTCGGCCTCATCGCGGCGATGATCATCCTCGCGTTCACGTTCGGATCGCTCGTCGCGATGGGCCTCCCGATCGTCTCAGCGGTGTTCGGCCTGGCGGGCGGTCTCTCGCTGATCATTCTCCTCGGCCACGTCGTGAGCGTGCCCACTATCGCGCCCACGCTCGCGACGATGATCGGGCTTGGGGTCGGCATCGACTACGCGCTCTTTCTCGTCAGCCGTCACCGGCAGAACCGCGCCGACGGGATGGCGCTGAACGAGTCGATCGCGATGGCCGTTGCGACCTCCGGCAGCGCCATCGTCTTCGCGGGCACGACCGTCGTGATCGCGCTGCTCACGCTCCTCGTGGCCGGGATCCCGCTGGTGACGTCACTTGGATACTCGTCGGCCTTTGCGGTCGTCACCGCGGTCCTGGCCGCGATCACGCTGCTCCCAGCAGTGTTGTCCCTCGTAGGGCCACATATCGACTCGGTCCGGGTGCCCGCGTACTTCCGGCCAAGGCCCAAAGACCTCGAGGGCGGCTTCTGGGGCGGGTGGGCGCATTGGGTGACGAGACGGCCGTGGTGGGCGATCGCGGCGACGTTCGCGCTCCTGATCCCGCTGATCGTCCCCTTCCTCTCGCTGAACCTGGGTCAGGAGGACGTCGGTGCGACGCCGAAGTCAACGACCGAGCGCCAGGCCTACGACCTGATGGCAGCAGGCTTCGGAGTCGGCTACAACGGCCCGCTACTGGTTGCGGTCGAGCTCGGGACACCGCCGAAGCCGAGCAGCGAGTACAACAACCAACAGAAGCAGGCCCAGAGCCTCAAGAAGCAGCTCGAGCAGGAACAGAAGCAGGGGAAGAGCCAGCAGCAGCAGCTCACCGCCCAGGCGAACTCGCTCACACAACAGAGCCAGCAGCTCAACCAGCAGCAGCAGCAGCTCGAGCAGCAGGAAGGAAGCCTGAAGGCCGAGCAGGCGAACCTCGAGCAGAACGCGAAGGCCGACACGCAGGAACAGGCGCAGCTCCAGGCCTCGGCGAACAAGCTCGAGGCGGAACAGGTGGCGCTGAACAAGCAGATAGCGGGGAAGGGCTCGCAGGCCCGGCAGACCGTCAGCCAAGGAGCCAAGGTGACGAGGGACCTGACCTCCGTCGTCAAGCGGCTGGCGAAGAACCAGGCCGACCAGCGAAAGACCGAGGCTCAGATCAACCGGATCAAGAGCCCGAGCCAGAAGAAGAAGCTGCAGGCGCAGCTCAAGAAGCTCCAGGACGAGGAGACCCGGCTCGAGAAGCAGCTCGACAAGCTCGTCCAGCAGGAGCAGGCGAACATCGAGGCGTCCCAAGCCATCCTCGCGGACGCGAAGAGCCTCCGCGAGCAGGAGGTGAGCATCGCGAACCGCGCCATCTCGCTCGCGGGCCAGGCGGCAACGCTGGCGAACGACGCCGTGGGCCTGGT
>JBKPFI010000318.1:0-1783 GCA_046728775.1 Actinomycetota bacterium
GTGCCGGTTCAAGCCCTTCTCAGTCCGGTTTCGGCTCGGCTTCCCGAAGCCGGTTCTCGAGGATCGCCAGGCGCTGCGCCAGGATCGTGTTCTGCTCCGAGAGCCTCGAGATCACGGTCGAGTAGTGCAGCAGCACAAGCAGGATGAAGAATGCGGCAAGGATGAACAGCGCCGAGGGCGGATACGCGATCCCGACCAGCTCCGAGGCCTTGCCGAGCAAGCTCCGCCAGACGGCGAGCACGAAGATCACGACCCCCGTCAGCAGCCACAGCAGGGCGTAGCGCTCCTGCAGCCGGCGGCTGCGGATCAGCTCGAGGATCACAAGTAGGAGGATCACGGCAGCGATCGCGGCCGCGATCGAGACGTTGTACGGCGGCAAGGCTCCACCTGAGGCGTCGGATAACGGCGGAACAACCCGATGAAGAGGGCGAGCAGGACCTTGATCATGTAGTAGGCGGCGCGCAGCGTCGTGATCGACGAGTTGCCCGTCTCGCGCACGCGCATCTGAACCGGGACCTCCACCAGGCGCAGGCCGTGCCGTGAGAGGAGGACCATCGACTCGACCTCGGGGTAGTCGTGCGGGTACTGGGCCGCGAAGAGGCGGAGCGCCTTCTTGTTGACCGCGCGGAAGCCGGAGGTCGTGTCGCTCACGCGCTGGCCGACCATCAACGAGACGACCCAGGCGAAGATCCGGATCCCGACACGGCGCCAGCGCGTGCCGCGGTAGCCGCCTCCCGTCGCGAAGCGTGTCCCGACGGAGAGGTCGGCGCGCCCGTCGAGAATCGGCTCGAGGACGGCCGCGATCTCGCTGGGATCGTGCTGCCCGTCGCCGTCGACCTGGATCGCGAGCTCGAAACCGTGCTCGAGGGCGTACTGGTACCCCGTCTGCACCGCGCCGCCGATGCCGACGTTGAACGGCAGCGTGATCACGTGCGCCCCAGCGGCCTCAGCGGCGGCCGAGGTTCCGTCGGTCGAGCCGTCGTCGACGACGAGCACGGAGAACTCGGGGTCCTGCGCCCGGATCTCGCGAATCACGGTCTCGACCGAGCCGGCCTCGTTGAACGCCGGCACGATGGCGAGCCGCCGCAGCGCGGTCAGGCGCCGCTCCGGCCGTGAGGGTGCGGTCGATGCCAACGACTGGGCCATATCCAGCGGTGCAGACTAGCCTCGACCGATGAACAAGCCGTAAAGGTCACCGCCGCGTGCCGTCGAGCACCTGCTCGTAGATCTCGAGGTGGCGGTCGACGACGAGGCGCCAGCCGTGGTGGCGTTCGACCCACTCGCGGCCGAGCTGCCCCAGGCGCGCTCGCTCGCCGTCGTCCTCCGCCAGACGCCGTAGGGCGGAGTAGATCTGCTCGTGCGTCCGCGCATCGACGACCGGCGGGAGCTCCTTGTTCTCACAACTTGCTCCCATCGGCTAGAATCGTTGATCCGAACGTTTTCAGGAGGCCGGCATGGCACTGCGCATAGGAGACGAGGCGCCGAACTTCACGGCGGAGACCACCGAAGGCACCGTCAATTTCCATGAGTGGATCGGGGATGGCTGGGCCGTGCTGTTCTCGCATCCGAAGGACTTCACGCCCGTCTGCACGACCGAGCTCGGCAACATGGCCAAGCTGGCGCCGGAGTTCAAGAAGCGCAACACCAAGGTGATCGGTCTCAGCATCGATCCCGTGGACGACCACAAGCGGTGGGCGAAGGACATCGAGGAGACGCAGGGAACGGCGCCGAACTATCCGATCATCGGGGACGCCGACCTGAGCGTGGCCAAGCTGTACGACAT
>JBKPFI010000184.1:0-3353 GCA_046728775.1 Actinomycetota bacterium
GTCATCACGGGCGAACACATCGAGCAGATGAAGGACGGCGCGATCCTCGCGAACACCGGCCACTTCAACGTCGAGATCGAGATTCCGGCGCTGCGGTCGCTCGCCACCGAGACACGGACGCTGCGCCAGTTCGTCGACGAGTTCACGCTCGAGGACGGGCGGCGGGTCTACCTGATCGCCGACGGCCGGCTCGTGAACCTCTCGGCTGCGGAGGGGCATCCCGCGCAGGTGATGGACATGTCGTTCGCGAACCAGGCGCTGTCGGCGGAGTTCGTCGTGGCGAACGCCGCCAGCCTGGAGCGGAAGGTCTACCCCGTGCCGCAGGAGATCGACCAGGACATCGCGCGCCTGAAGCTCGAGACGATGGGCGTCACCATCGACGAGCTCACCGAGGAGCAGGCGAAGTACCTCGCCTCCTGGGACGAGGGCACCTGAGGCGCCCCGGCCGCTCGGCGCGCAGCCTCAGTGTGGGGCCACGGCGGCAGGCTACAGTCACGCCGTGCTGGAACCGGAACGGATCGTGCGCCTCGAACGGGACGGTGTCGTGCTGCTCGATCAACGGCGGCTTCCGGACGCGGAAGTCGAGCTGGTCTGCTCGTCCGCGGCCGAGGTGGCGGAGGCGATTCGCGCGCTGGCGGTGCGCGGCGCGCCCGCGATCGGCATCGCGGCGGGCTACGGCTACGCGCTCGCGGCGGCACGGGGCGAGGACCTAGACGAGGCGGCTGCGGTGCTCGCCGCGGCCCGTCCGACCGCCGCGAACCTCGAGTGGGCCCTGAGGGAGGTGCGCTCGGCCGCGGATCCCGCCGCCCGCGCCCGGGAGCTGCACGCCGAGGAGGTCGAGCGCTGCCGTCGCATGAGCGAGCACGCGGCGGAGCTCGTGGAGGACGGCGCCCGCGCGCTGACGCACTGCAACACGGGCGCGTTGGCGACAGGCGGCCAGGGCACGGCGCTCGGCTCGCTCAAAGAGGCGTGGGCACGGGGATTGCTGCGACATGTGTTCGTCGACGAGACGCGTCCGCTCCTCCAGGGCGCCCGGCTGACCGCGTGGGAGCTCGAGGGCGCGGAGATTCCGCACACCGTGATCGCAGATGCGGCCGCGGGGCAGCTCCTCGCGCGCGGCGAGGTCGACTGCGTGTTCGTCGGCGCCGATCGGATCGCCGCCAACGGGGACACGGCGAACAAGGTCGGTACGTATCCGCTGGCAGTTCTGGCAGCGAGGCACGGTGTGCCGTTCTTCGTCGTGGCGCCGACGTCGTCGCTTGACCTCTCGATCGCGTCGGGCGGCGAGATTCCGATCGAAGAGCGCGAACCGGCCGAGGTGACCGCGCGCTTCCACGCGTGGAACCCCGCATTCGACGTCACACCGGCCGAGCTGATCTCCGCGATCGTGACCGAGCACGGCGTCCACCGAGCGCCCTACGCCGAGTCGCTGGGCCGGGCTGTCGCGGCATGAAGGCCGTCGTCCTGGCCGCGGGCTACGCCACCCGCCTCTACCCGTTGACCCTCGAGCGCCCCAAGGCGCTGCTGACCGTTGGCGGGCGTCCGATCGCGGACTACGTTCTCGACGCGCTCGCCGGGGTCGACGAGCTCGACGAGATCCATCTCGTGACAAACTCGAAGTTCGCCGGCGCGTTCGAGGACTGGGCGGCCTCGAGAGGAGGGGACGTGCTCATCCTCGACGACGGAACGAGCGACGACGAGTCTCGGCTCGGCGCGATCGGCGACCTCGACCTGACGATCCGCGAGCGCTCGATCGACGACGACCTACTCGTCCTGGCCGGCGACAACCTCTTCACGGAGAGCCTCGGGCCGTTCGCCGAGTTCGGGCGCGAGAAGGGCGCGGCTGCGCTCGGCGTCTACGACGTCGGCGACCTCGACGCGATTCGGCGCTACAACGCGATCGAGCTCGACGACGACGATCGCGTGGTCTTCTTCGAGGAGAAGCCGGAGCGGCCGCGGAGCACCTTGACCGGGATCGCGCTCTACTTCTACCCACGGCCGGCGCTGGGGCGCGTGCGCGAGTACCTCGACGGCGGGAACAACCCCGATCAGCCTGGGCGGCTCGTCGAGTGGCTCTACCGGCGCGTGCCCGTATACGCCTGGCGGGTGCCCGGCCGCTGGTACGACGTCGGCTCCGAGGACACGCTTGCCGAAGCGGAGCGCGCGTTCACGCCCTCGCGCTGAAACCGGCACACATTAGTCCCAGAGCCGTCACCCACGCGTGACGTTCTTCCGCCTACGCTCGGCCGGGGAGGTGAGTGTGATGTGACGTGAGGCTCCTCGATCTGATCCTGCCCGTGCGCTGCGTCGCCTGCGACGCAGCGGGAGAGCAGCTGTGCCCGGCCTGCCGCGACGCCCTCCCGCGGCTGCGCCCGCCGCTCTGCGACCGCTGCGGCGCTCCGACCGCGTGGCCGGTCGCGCGGTGCCGCGAGTGCTCCGGCCGCCGGCTCGCGTTTGCCTCCGCCCGTGCCGCCGTCGCGTACGACGACAGTGTCCGCCGGCTCGTTCGCTCGTGGAAGGAGCGCGGGCTCCGCACGCTCGCCGCTGCAGCCGCGGACGCGGTCGCCGACGTGCTGCCGCCGCCTCGCGCGTCCGTGCTCGCCTACGTTCCTCCCGATCGGGCGCGTGGCCTCGACCGTGGACATCACCCTGCGGAGCGTCTGGCGCGCGAGCTCGGCGAGCGCTGGTCGCTGCCGGTGCTTCCGCTCCTGGGCCGGACGAGGTCGGTCCCGCGCCAGCGCGGGCTCTCGCTCGCCGACCGTCGGCGCAACGTCGCCGGTGCGTTCGCCCCTGCGCGCGATTGTCCGCCACGCGTCGCGCTGGTCGACGACGTCTACACGAGCGGCTCGACCGCGAGCGCGGCTGCGACGGCGCTGCGCAAGGCGGGCGCGCGGCGCGTCGAGGTGGTGACGTTCGCGCGGGTCGTCCGTTAGATTCCTGACAGGAGCCCGTCGCGAAGGAGGGCCGATGCAGTTCCAGGTGAAGGGCAGGAACCTCGAGGTCAGCGAGGCGATCCGCAGCTACGCCGAGAAGAAGCTCGGCAAGCTCGAGCGCCAGCTGCCGAACCCGCGGGTCGAGCTCGAGCTGGCGGTCGAAAACAACCCGTCGATCACGAACAACCACGTCGCCGAGGCCACGATCTGGACCAACGGCCCGGTGTTGCGGGCGCGGGAGGCCTCGTCCGACATCCACGCCTCGATCGATCAGCTGGTCGCGAAGCTCGAGCGCCAGGTCCGCCGCTACCGCAGTCGCGGCCGCTCTCGCCGCCGCCGCGCGGCGCGGGCGAACGGCCCGAGCGTCGAGTCGATTCCCGTCGTCGCCGAGGCGGACGAGCCGCGAATCGTGAAGACGAA
>JBKPFI010000129.1:0-11502 GCA_046728775.1 Actinomycetota bacterium
GCCCGCGCGCCCGACGGCATCGACTCGGACGAGCTCGTGCTGCTCCTGCGCGACCGCCACGGCGTCACCCTTGCGCCCGGCCAGGGTGAGCTGAAGGGCAAGATCTTCCGCATCGGCCACATCGGCTACTACGACGTCTTCGACATCACGACGGCGCTCGCGGCGGTCGAGCTGGCCCTCGTCGAGCTCGGCGCCGACATCGAGCGCGGCGTCGCAGTGACCCGCGCCCTCGAGGCCTTCGAGCACACGCCCGTTTGAGCCGGCCTCGGGTCCTCGTAAGAGAGCCGATCGCCGACGCCGGCGTCGAGCTGCTGCGCGAGCGCTTCGACGTGGACGTGGACGCGAACGGCGACCTCGGAGCGACGATCGGCGACTACGACGCGATCGTGATCCGCTCGGCAACCAAGCTCACCGCCGACCTGCTCGAGCGGGCCGACCGGCTGAAGGTGATCGGCCGGGCCGGAGTGGGGGTCGACAACGTCGACGTCGAGGCGGCCACGCGCCGCGGGATCGTCGTCGCGAACGCGCCCGAGTCGACGGTCACCTCGGCCGCCGAGCACACGGTCGGCCTCCTCGTGGCGCTCGCACGCAACATCCCGCAGGCGCACGCGTCGCTGAAGCAGGGACGCTGGGAGCGCTCGGCCTGGGGCGGCGTGGAGCTCGAGGGCAAGACCCTGGGCGTCCTCGGCTTCGGGCGGATCGGGCAACAGGTTTCTCGGCGCGCACTCGGCCTGGGCATGCGCGTCATCGCCTACGACCCGTTTGTCGCACGGGAACGCTTTCGCGAGCTCGGCGCCGAGCGCGCAGAGAGCCCCGACGAGGTGCTCGACGCCGCCGAGTTCCTGACTCTCCATCTGCCGCTCACGGCCGAGACGCGCGGCTTCCTGGACCGCGACGCGATCGCGAAGCTTCCCGACGGCGCGCGTGTGATCAACGCCGCCCGCGGTGAGCTCGTCGACGACGACGCCCTGGTCGAGGCCCTGCGCTCGGGCAAGCTCGCCGCGGCGGCGATCGACGTCTTCGCGCAAGAACCGTACTCCGGCCCGTTGCTCGAGCTCGACAACGTCGTCGTCACGCCGCACCTCGCCGCCTCCACCGAGGAGGCACAGGACCGCGCGGGCGTGATCGTGGCCGAGCAAGTCGCGGCGGCGCTCGAAGGAGCCGTCGTCACGAACGCGGTCAACATTCCGTCGATCGGCGCCGAGGACCTCGAGGTGCTCGGGCCGTTCATCCCGCTCGCGGCGAAGCTCGGCCGGCTGGCGATGGAGCTCGCGGAGGGGAGGGCCGAGCGGATCACGCTTTCCTACTACGGCGGCCTGTCCGGCTACGACACCCGCCTGCTCACCGTCGCGGCGCTGAACGGCGCCTTCCAGGGCCGCAGCGACCAGCCGGTGAACTACGTCAACGCCCCTGTCGTGGCCGCAGAGCGCGGGATCGAGGTCTCCGAGGAGCGCCGCCGTGGCAGCCGCGACTTCACCAACCTCGTCCGCGTCGAGATCCGCTCCGACGGCGACCACGTCCGCGTGGCCGGCACGACCATCGGCAACGAGAACCGCCACTGGCTCGTGAATGCGCTCGGCTTCGAGCTCGAGATGGAGCTCGCACGCCTGATGGTCTTCTTCCGCTACGACGACGTGCCCGGGGTGATCGGGCGCGTGGGCACGCTCTTCGGCGAGGCTGGCGTGAACATCGCCAACATGGCCGTCTCGCGCACCCGCCGGGGCGGCAAGGCGCTGATGGCGCTCTCTCTCGACGGGGAGCCGCCGCAGGAGCTGGTCGACACCGTGCGCGAGCAGGGCTTCGACGACGCCCGCGTGATCCGGCTCGGTTAGCCCTACGCTGTCCCGGGCCGCGGGTTGAGGCGCCGTGCGACCGCGGAAGCGACCCGGTCGACCTTGTCGACGATCGCGTACCGTCGGCGGCTGCGCACGACCTCCTCGACCTCCGGCTGGGCATGGCCGTGGCGGACGAGGAAGCGGGTCGGATGCTCCCGGACGGCCTCGTACTCCTCGAGCGGAACCTCGAGCCGGTGCGTGCAGCGAGGATCCCCGCACTCGCACAGGAACTCGGCCTCGGTCGACTGGAACTTCTCCGACGCTTCGGCGATGCCCTCGTTGACGGCGCGGAAGAAAGCCTCGTTCCGCGCGTTCTCTGCGCGTCCGTTCACGTCACGTGAAACGGACGAGCGGCTGATTCGGTTGCGCGGGTACGCTTCCGCCCGTGGCGAGCAGCGCATGGCCCGAGGCCGTCGAGCGCGTGACCTCGTACCTGCGCGAGGCTCGCGCCGAGGTCCGCGTAGAGGAGTTTCCGGAGGGAACGCCCACCGCTAAGGACGCGGCCCACGCGGTGGGCTGCGAGCTCGGTCAGATCGTCAAGTCGCTCGTCTTCGACTGCGGCGGCCGGAAGGTCGTGGCGCTGGTGCCCGGCGACCGGCGGGCCGACTCCGACAAGATCGCCCGGGCCGCAGGCAAGCCCTTCGCCCGCATCGCCGGAAGCGAGGAGGTGCGGGACGCAACCGGCTTCGAGCCGGGAGCCGTGGCGCCGTTTCCGCTGCCTCGCGTCGACGCCGTCTTGGTCGAGCGCACCCTGCTCTCGCAGCCCGTGCTCTGGATCGGTGCCGGCTCGGACCGGCACATGGCCGCGCTGTCCCCGACGGAGCTGCTCCGCCTCTCGCGAGCTCGTCCGATGGACGTCGTCGAGGCGGCCCCCTACCATCTGACCTAGTGCGAACTCGTCTCGAAATGAAGCCTTATGCCCCCGAGCCGCGCTGGACGCCGCGAGGCGGCGTCCTCGGAAGCGCCCGTAAGCCTCACGTGATCCAAGAACGCGTATGCGTATGCGTCCTTGCCTCGCACCGCCCAGCGCACCTCGGCGGCGGAGCGTCATTCCGAAACGAGTTCTGAGAGGAGTCGCCTGCATGCGCGAGACCGAGAAGATCTGGATGAACGGTGAGCTCGTCGACTGGGCAGACGCGCGCGTCCACGTCGGCTCGCACGGGCTGCACTACGGCTCGGGCGTCTTCGAGGGGATCCGTGCCTACGAGACCCCGAAAGGCTCCGCCGTCTTCCGGCTGACCGACCACCTGAAGCGCCTCGACAACTCGGCCCGGCTGCTGCACATGGAGCTGGGGTACTCCATCGAGGAGCTGTGCGCGGCCTGCCACCAGCTGATCGCCGTGAACGGCCTGCCGGAGTGCTACCTGCGGCCGATCGCCTTCTACGGCTACGGCGAGCTCGGCGTGTCGGCGGTGGGGAACCCGATCGACGTCGTGATCATGAGCTGGCCGTGGGGCGCGTACCTGGGCGAGGAAGGGCTCAAGAACGGGATCACCGCCAAGATCTCGAGCTGGGAGCGCATCGGGCCCAACGTGATCCCGCACGTGGCGAAGGCGACCGGCGTCTACTTGAACTCGATGCTCGCGGTCACCGAGGCGAACCGCGCGGGCTACGACGAGGCGATCCTGCTCACCGCAGAGGGCTTCGTCGCCGACGGCTCCGGCGAGAACGTGTTCATCGTCAAGGGCGGCGAGCTCTACACGCCCGACCTCTCGACCTCGATTCTGCCCGGGATCACGCGCGACACCGTGATCCAGATCGCGCAGGACCTCGGCTACACGGTGCACCAGAAGTCGCTGATCCGCTCCGATCTCTACCTCGCCGACGAGGCGTTCATGACCGGCACTGCGGCCGAGGTGACGCCGCTGCGGGCGGTCGACGACGTCGAGATCGGGGTCGGGCCGATCACGCTCGAGATCCAGGAGGCCTACCTGGACACCGCGCGCGGCCGCAGCGAGCGCTGGGCGCAGTGGCTCGAGTACGCCACGCCCGCCCCGGCCGGCGCTTGAGCACCGGCGTTCGCGAGATACCGCTTGCCAGGCCGCTGGTCGACGAGCGGGAGGAGGAGCTCGTCCTCGACGTGCTGCGCTCGGGGCGCCTGTCGCTCGGGCCGACGATCGACCGCTTCGAGGAGCTGCTGGCGGAGCGGATCGGTGCGCCGTTCGTCGCCGCCGTCTCCAGCGGGACCGCCGGCCTACACCTCCTCGCGCGGAGCGCCGGGCTCGGACCGGGCGATCAGGCGATCACCTCGCCGCTTTCCTTTGCCTCGTCGGCGAACTGCTTCGTCTTCGAGGGTGCCGAGCCGGTCTTCGCCGACGTCGACCCGCGGACGCTGAACCTCGATCCCGCCGCTCTGGAGGCGGCCATCACGTCGCGGACGAAGGCTGTCGTAGCCGTAGACATGTTCGGCTATCCGTGCGAGCTGGACGAGATCCGCTCGATCTGCGAGCGGCACGGGCTGGCGCTGATCGAGGACTCCGCCGAGGCCCTCGGTGCCGAGTACAAGGGCGCGCCGATCGGGTCACACGGCACGTCAGGCGTCTTCGGCTTCTACCCGAACAAGCAGCTCGCCACGGGCGAGGGCGGCGTCGTCTTCACCCACTCCGAGGAGGAGTGGCAGCTCGTCCGCAGCCTCCGCAACCAGGGTCGCGACTACGAGGGCGGGGCGTGGTTCCACCACGTGCGGCTCGGCTTCAACTACCGCTGGACCGACGTGCAGGCGGCGATCGGGATCGGACAGCTCGAGAAGCTCGACCGGCTGCTGGCGCTGCGGGCGGAGGTCGCCGACCGGTACAGCCGGCTGCTGCGCGAGGTCGACGTCGAGCCGTTGTGCGCCGACGACGCCGACCACCGGCGCTCGTGGTTCGTCTACGTGGTCGCGCTCCCGCGGGGCGCCGACCGCGACCGCGTGATGAGCGAGCTGCGGGCGCAGGGGATCGGGACCGCGGACTACGTGCCCTGCGTGCACCTGCAGCCGTACATGCGCGAGACGTACGGCTTCGCGGAGGGCCTGTGCCCGGTGGCGGAGGACGTCGCCTCGCGGACGCTGGCGCTTCCGTTCTTCCCGCAGCTGCAGGCCGAGGACCAGGAGCGCGTGGTCGAGGTCCTGCGGGCTGCTTTCTAGCGACGCACCTGTGGGTGGATCGGCACAGAGCCGGCACGAAGGCGTCACACACCGCTGCGCCTGCTGCGGGTAGCCTCGACAGCGAGGGAGGCGGGCCCAGAGCCCCACCCTGGGTGGGGGAATTGGGTTCTCGCGCGCACATGAACGTTCGCCGCTCCCCGCAGGTCGTCGGGCTGCACGGCGATAATCCGCGCATGGCGGACGGCAACCGGATGGTGTTCCTCGGCTTCGGCAAGTACGCACGGGCCGACAAGATCTACGCGATCGAGCCGATCCGCGACGAGCGACGCGGCCACGGCCGGCGCACCCTCGTCTGGGTCGAGGGCGTGAGCGAGCCGATCGTCGCCTCCCGCACGGAGCGCACGATCCTCGCCGACATGGGCCAGGAGTCCGCGATCGGCAAGCCGCTGCTCGACGACGCGCTCGACCTCGCCCAGCGCCTCGCCGAGCAGTCGCAGACCGGCCGAGTTGACCTCGCCGACCTCGGGCGCCGGGCGCGGCGCCTGCTCGAGGCGACCTCGCAGCCGAACGACCACGACAAGCTCTTCTGACGCCGCCGCGGCGAATGCGAGCCTCCACCCGGACCTGCCGTCGCGCGCGGCAACAGGAAGCGCGCCCCCGGCAACGGGAAGCGCGCTCGTAGATGGAACCGGCCGAGATCCGCGAGCCCGGCCGGCAGCGTCGGCTGGCGATCGACCTCGGCCCGCTCCGACGCTACCCCGCCTTCCGCCGCCTGTTCGTCGGACAGACGATCTCGACGTTCGGCACCGAAATCGCGGCCGTTGCCGCTCCGTACCAGCTCTACCAGCTGACGCACTCGACGTTGCAGGTCGGCCTGCTCTCCCTCTGCGAGCTATTCCCCCTGCTGACGCTCACGATCGTCGGCGGCGCGATCGCAGACGCCGTCGACCGCCGCCGCCTGCTGTTCGTGACGGAGTCCCTGCTTGCCCTGGTGGCGGTGGGCTTCGCTGTCAACGCCTCGCTTGCCGAGCCCAAGGTCTGGGCGCTCTACCTGCTCGTGACGCTCGCGATGTCGGTCTTCTCGCTCGGCGTGGCCGGGATGAGCAGCGTCATCCCGCGGCTCGTGGAGCGGCACGAGCTCGCCGCCGCGAACGCCATCGAGAACGTGTACGGCAGCACGACGAACGTCGCCGGGCCGGCGCTGGGCGGCGTGCTGATCGCCGCGCTCGGCCTCCGCGGGGCCTACCTGCTCGATGCGGCCACCTTCGCGGCCTCGCTCTGGTCGGTGTGGCGGCTCCCGCCGCTGCCGCCCGCGCACGATGCCGAACGCCCGAGCCTCCGTACGATCGCCGAGGGCTTCCGCTTCGTGAAGCAGAAGAAGGTGCTGCTCGGCATGTTCCTGGTCGACTCGAACGCGATGGTGTTCGGCATGCCGCGCGCGCTCTTCCCGGCGCTCGCGTTGCACCGCTTCCACGGCGGGGCCGGGATCCTCGGGCTGATGTACGCGGCGCCGTACGCGGGCGCGTTCGTGTCCTCGGTCATGTCGGGCTGGATTGGCCACGTGCGCCGGCAAGGGCTGATCGTCGCGGTCGCGGCGGCCCTCTGGGGAGTCGCGATCGCGGCGTTCGGCTTCGCCGACTCCCTCTGGCTCGCCCTGCTCCTGCTCGCAGCTGCCGGTGCCGCCGACAACGTCAGCGCCGTCCTGCGCGGCACGATCCTCTGGACGGTGACGCCGGACCCGCTCCGAGGCCGCGTCTCGGGGATCGAGTTCGCGCAGGTCGCCGCGACACCGGCGATCGGGAACGTCGAGGCCGGCCTCGTCGCCTCGTTGACGAGTCTGCGCTTCTCGATCGTCTCGGGCGGCGTCCTCTGCGTCGCGGGTACCGTCCTGGTCGCCCTTGCCGTCCCCGCGTTCATCCGTTACGACGCGCGCGCTCCCGGCTGAGCTCTTCGCGCGGAGCGTGCACGAGGTCGCGCCGCAGCTGATCGGCGTGACGCTGCTCGTCGAGGGCGTCGGCGGCCGCATCGTCGAGGTCGAGGCCTATGACCAGGAGGACCCGGCGAGCCACGGCTACGGCGGCCGGACCGCGCGGAACGCGTCCATGTTCGGCCCGCCCGGCCACGCCTACGTCTACCGCTCGTACGGCATCCACTGGTGCCTCAACCTCGTCTGCGACACCGAAGGCGTCGCCTGCGCGGTGCTCGTCCGGGCGCTCGAGCCGACGCACGGGCTCGACACGATGGGGGCCCGTCGCGGCCTCGAGGATCCACGTCTCCTCTGCAGCGGCCCCGGCAGGCTCTGCCAGGCTCTGGGCATCACGCGCGAACACGACGGCCTGCCGCTCGACCGCCCGCCGTTCGAGCTACGAGCCCCGGACGGGCCGCCGGTCGATGTGGTCGCCGGCCCGCGTGTCGGCATCACCCGGGCCGCCGAGCTGCCGTGGCGCTACGCCGAGGAGGGCTCGCCGTTTCTCAGCCGCGCTTTACGGCGAGCGTGACGACCAGGCCGCGCTTGCCCGCGACGCCCCAGTGCGGCGCCTGCGCGATCACCCTGGCGGCCGCAGAGGGGCTCCCGCCGACCTTCCACTTCAGGTGGTAGCGCTCGAGCCGTGCCTTCGCCCGCGCGAGCCGCAGGCCGACGACCCTCGGCACCGCGCCGTGAAGCGCCTTCGGCAGGACGAGCGTGACCCTGTCATACGAGGAGAGTGTCCCCCTGGCCGGGTACTGCCGCATGACGACGTCCAGCTTCTGCAGCGGCCTCGCCGGCGCGTAGACGTAGGTCGCCCGCAACGGCTGAGCCGCGAGCCGCGCCCTCGCCTGCGCGACTGTCTGCCCCACGACCTGCGGCACGTCGACCTCGTTCACCTTGCAGTTCGCGGTCCGCGGCGGCCGTTGGTCGGAGAGGAAGAGGAGCAGTCGCGGGTTGTGGCAGTTGCCGTTGTCGAGCTGGAGCCGCCCGTGGCGTTGGACGACCAGCCTCTGGACCGGGTACGAGAGCGACACCGTCGGGAAGTCCTGCGGGGGCTCGTGGAGGTAGGCGAGGGCCCGCTGCATGAACGTCTTCCAGATCAGTGCGGGGTACGTTCCGCCCGCAACGGAATCACCGTGAAACTCGGTCAGCATCGGCCGCAGCCCGGTCGGGTAGCCGACCCAGACAGCGGTCACGAGCTGCGGCGTGTACCCGACGAACCACGCGTCGCCGTAGTTCTCGGTCGTCCCCGTCTTGCCCGCGACGGGGCGGCCGTCCGAGAGTTGTGCGCGCTTGCCGGTTCCGGCGCGGACGACGCCTTGGAGGAGCGACGTGACGAGCGCGGCGCTGTTCACCGACAGCACCTGGCGGCGCGCGGGCAGGTTGTCGTCGACGATCCGGCCCGAGTCGCTCCGGACGACGGAGATCGCGCGCGGACGGTTCCCGAAGGCGGCCCCGTCAATGCGCCGGCCGCCGTTCGCGAAGGCTGAGAAGGCGCGCGCCATCTCGAGCGGGTTCACCGCCTCGGCGCCGAGGCCGATCGCGAAGTAGCTCTTGAGCGGGCTGGTGATCCCGAGCTGCCGTGCCGTGCGGACGATGTTGTTCGGACCGACGAGCGCAGTCAGCTGCGCGTAGACGGTGTTGTCCGAGACCTCCGTCGCCGTCGCGAGCGAGATTCGCCCGAGATCCTCGTTCTCGTAGTTGTGCACCGACCAGACCTTGTCGCCGAGCGGAATCTCGACCGGTCCTGACTCGAACTCCGTGTCGGGGGAGATGCCGTCTCTCAGCGCGGTCGCAAGCACGAACGGCTTGAACGACGAGCCCGGCTGCCGCTCGCCTTGGACGGCGAGGTTGAACTGGCTCTTGCGGTAGTTGTTGCCGCCGATCATCGCCCGCACCGCGCCGTTGCGCGGATCGACTGCGACGAGCGCCGCGGAGGGGCCGTTCGGGCTCGTCAGCCACTTCGTGATCGCCTGTCGCGCGAAGCGCTGGAGGCCGAGGTCGATCGTCGTCCGCACGCGCAGGCCGCCGCCGAAGACGCGGCCGGAGCCGTAGCGGTCAATCAGCTGTTGCTCGACGTAATTTGTGAAGTACGGAGCCGGCCCGCGCTCGCCCGAGAGGTGCACGTCGTCCGGCCGCGGCAGGCGCGCCCGGGCTGCATTGGCGTACTGGGCGTAGGTGATGTCGCCCTGGTCGAGGAGGGCCTTGAGGACGGTGTTGCGGCGCTCGCGCGCGGCGTCGGGGCTCGTCACCGGGTCGTAGCGGGCGGGATCGCTCGGGATTCCGGCCAGTAGCGCCGCCTCGGCCCAGCCCAGCTTGTCTGCGCCGTGGTGGAAGTAGGTCAGCGCCGCCTGCTGCACGCCGTAGGCGCCGTTGCCGAAGTAGATCGTGTTCAGGTACGCCGTCAGGATCCGGTCCTTCGACCAGCGCTGCTCGAGCTGCCACGCGAGCGCCGCCTCCTTCAGCTTGCGGCCGATGGAGCGCTGGTCCTTCGTGTACGTGTTTTTGACGAACTGCTGGGTGATCGTCGACCCGCCCTCGACGACGCGCTGGTTACGGATGTCCTGCCACACCGCACGCAGGATCCCGTGCAGGTCGACGCCTCGGTGCTCGTAGAAGCGCTTGTCCTCGATCGCGACGATCGCGAGCTTCATCCGGTTCGAGATCTTCCAGGAGGGCACGAGGATGCGGCTCTGGGAGCCCCGAAGCACGGCGAGCACACGCTCGCCCTCCCGGTCGTAGATGTAGCCGTCCACCTCGCGGGCCTGCAGCCGCGCCGGGTCGAGCGACGGGATTTCGCTCGCCACCGAGGTCACGAGCCCGAAGGCGAACGACAGCGTCCCGAGCACGAAGAGGATCAGGAGGAGGCCGAACAGGCGCAGCTTGCGGATCCTGCGCCGCGGCCTTGCAGGCGCCTGCTTTCGGGCGGAGCGCGGCACGAGAGGTCGGAGATTGTAACGGGGGTGCCCCGTCCAGTAATGCCGTCGAGGCTCTGAGTCGCGAGCACCAAGCCAGGGGCCGCACTCGTCCGCAGCCAAGGCCGGTTCCCTTGGCAAGGGCGAGGGTGGCTCCTGGCGCCGCGTGATCGCGGGCCAGAGCCCGGCATGTGTTGCTGGACGGGGCACTAAACTCGCCGCTGCCATGGGGGTTGCCGAGCTCACTCGTAACGCCGTCCACGTGCTTCCGCAGGGCGGGCTCGAGCAGAAGCTGCAGCTCGGCCGGCCGCTACGCGTGAAGCTCGGAATCGACGTGACGGCGCCCGACGTGACGCTCGGGAACGGGATTCCGCTCCAACGGATGCGAGCCTTCCAGGACGAGGGCCACCTCGGCGTGCTGATCGTCGGCGACTACACGACGCGGATCGGCGACCCTTCGGGACGGAAAACCGAGCGGCCGATGATCGACCCGGCGGTGATCGACGAGAACGCGCAGCGGTACTTCGAGCACGCCTCGACGATCATCGACCCGGAGCGCACCGAAGTGCGCTTCAACAGCGAGTGGCTTGGCAAGCTCGACTTCGCGGAGGTGCTGCGCCTGACGCGCACGACGACCGTCGCGCGGATGCTGGAGCGCGACGACTTCGCCAACCGCTTCTCCGCGGCGGAGCCGATCTCCGTCTCGGAGCTCCTCTACCCGCTCATGCAGGCGTACGACTCTGTCGCCGTGCAGGCCGACGTCGAGCTCGGGGGAACCGACCAGCTCTACAACCTGCTGATGGGGCGCGACGTGATGGAGGCTTACGGCCTTGACCCCCAGGTCGCGCTCACGGTCGAGTACCTCGACAGCTGGGACGGAACGGGCATGAGTGCCTCGCGCGGGAACTACGTCGGCCTGAAGGAGGCTCCTGAGGAGCAGTTCGGCAAGACGATGCGCATTCCGGATTCACTGCTCACGCAGTGGTACCGCCTGGTGATGGAGCGCGACGACGTGCCCGGCGACCCGTTCGAGGCGAAGCTCGAGCTAGCGCGCTTCGTCGTGCGGCGGGCCTGGGGCGAGAATGCGGTCGTGCGCGCCGAGGAGCACTTCACGCGCGTCGTGCGGGAGGGGCAGGCGCCGCCCGAGATGCCGCGAATCGAGCTTGCGGCCACGGAGAGCACACATCTGCCGGCCCTGTTGGTGGAGCACCTCGGTGTGCCGTCGACGAGCGAGGCGCGGCGGCTGATCTCCCAGGGAGCAGTCCGGGTCAACGGCGAGGTCGTGCGGGAGCTCGACGTGCCCACCGATGTGCTGGACGGAGCACTCCTGCAAGCCGGAAAACGGCGCTTCGCAGAGACCGTGGTCTCGAGCCGAATTTGACACGAGCCGCGGAGGTTTGCGCTATCATGCGCAGGCCGCTCGACAGGGCGGTGCGTAGGACAGTCCCTGCAACACGACCAGGAGCGCCTTCGGACGCAGACGGATACGACAGAGATCCGCAGCAACGGAGGCCTCTGGCGCGAGTCGGAGGCTTTTTTACGCGCCGGCCTTCCCGGCGTCGGTCTTTGAAAACTCAGCAGTGCGAATACGCCGAGACCTCACGGCCGCTTCAGGCTGTGAGGCCTAAGAACCCGTCACGTCCCTTCGGGGACGAGACAACTTTGAGCACAAGCTCGAAGTGATCAGTTTGCGTCGGC